>NZ_JBEGDB010000084.1:0-29283 GCF_043638955.1 Bradyrhizobium sp. 31Argb
GACAGATCAAAGCTTCGCAGCCATGATCCATCTGACCGCTGCCGTGATAAACTCCCGATGAATCCCAACAGACCCTAAGCCGCTCCATCCTTATACCCAGGCACTGCTGGCGGCCGTGCCGGTCGCAGATCCCGTCGTCGAGGCCACCCGCAAACGCGTTCCGGTCTCGGGCGAGGTGCCGAGCGCGATGAATCCGCCGTCCGGCTGTCGCTTTCACACGCGCTGTCCGCTTGCGATGGATCGCTGTCGACACGAGGATCCTGCGCTGCGCGACCTCGGTGCCGGTCGGGCCGTCGCCTGCCACCTCCACGACATGGCCGCACAATAATGCCGTCCGAGAGGTCGACGCGGCGCAGTGATCCGGCTCGGTACACGCAAAAATACCTGAAGCGGCGCGAGGCGATCATCGGAACATCGGCGCGCCTGTTCAACCGCGACGGCCTGAAGGGCGCGACTTTGGCCGAGATCGCAGCGGATGTCGGGCTCCTGACCCACAGCATCACCTACTACTATCGCCGCAAGGAAGACCTCGCGGCGGCATGTCTGCTCGCGGCGATAGAGACAACCAAAACCGTGGTCCTCGACGCGGCACGGGAGAGCCGGCCGGAAGACAGAATCCGCAGCTACGTATGCGGCTACGCCAATCTCTTGGCGGAGATCGCCACCGGCACGCGGGACGAGCTGGTGCTCTTCAACGATATCCGCGCACTGACCGGATCCCATGCACGTCGCGTGTTCGACGCCTACAACGATCTGTTCCGCAGCGTGCGCTCGCTGCTTCCCCGCAGCGAGTCGGCGGAAGATCGCCTGTCGCGAAATGCGAGAGCCCACCTCCTGCTGTCGCTCGTCAACATGATGCGGGCATGGATCTCACGCTATGAGCCGTCCGACTATCGGCCGGCGGCTGAAAGGATGTCTGCGATCCTGATCGATGGCCTTGCTCGGTCCCCCAAATCCTGGCGGGAAGGCGGAGCGCCCGAGCTCGGTTGGCCGCGAGCTGCGACCGCACGGGACGTCGTTCCAGAGGCCTTTCTGCGCGCGGCCACCATGATGGTGAATGAACAGGGCTATCGCGGCGCATCGCTGGAAAGGATCGCGAGCAGCCTCAACCTGACCAAGGGATCGTTCTATCATCACTACACGAGCAAGGACGAATTGATCCTCGCCTGCTTCGAACGAACCTTTGAGGTGGTCCGGAGAATGCAGTCGCTCGCCATCGAGCGCAGCCCATCCGGTTGGGCTCGCCTCTGCACGAGCGCGCGGGAGCTTGTCCGCTTTCAACTGTCCGATCAGGGACCCCTGCTGCGGATCACTGCCTGGGGTGCGCTCCCGCTCGGCCGGCGAAAGGATGCCCAGGCCGGGCTCAACCGCCTCACCGAGCGTTTCGGCAGGTTTATCGTGGAAGGAATGGAACAGGGCCAGGTGCGCACGCTCGACGCCTCCATTGCCGCGCAGCTCGTGTCGACGATGGTCAATGCAGCGTCCGAGTTGCAGCGATGGGCGCCTGGTATCACCCCGGAGACCGCGGTTCGGCTCTACGCCCGTCCGCTCTTCACTGGCCTGTTGTCGACAGACAATTCCGCTAACTCGCCGGCGCCGAGAACCAGAGCTTGAACTGAAGACCCGGTGAATGATCGAGCATCTCGATCCGGGCGCCATGAAGGTTGGCCACCGCGGCGACTAGGCTCAGTCCAAGGCCGTTGCCAGGCGTGTAGCGGCTCTGCTCGAGCCGGTAAAATCGCTTGAAGACATGGTCGCGTTCGCACTGGGGAATTCCGGGCCCGTCATCCGTGATCGCAATGACGGCCCCGTCATCGACATTTTCGCAGGCAACCACGATCTTGCCACCGGCGCGGCCGTGCTTGATGGCATTGTCCACGAGGTTGGCGATGGCATCGAACAGGAGATCGCGGTCGCCGGTCACCCGCACCTCGCGGTCGCCAGTTATGGAAAGATCGGTGCCATCGCGCTCCGCCGCGGCATCATAGAGCTCGACGACCTCGCTTGCGATCTCGACCAGGTTCACGTTGCGAAACGCGCCCTTGCGCACCTGGGTCTCGATATGTGCGATCCGCGTGATCGACGAAAACATCCCCAGGACGGCATCGAGGTCCGCGATCGTGTCGCCGATCAGCGCTTGATCGTTCTCGCCGATACGCCCGCCGTGAAAGGCCTTCTCCAGCCGTCCGCGCATCCGGGTGAGCGGCGTCCGCAGATCATGCGCGACATTGTCGCTCACCTGCTTGACGTCGCCCATCAAGGCCTCGATGCGATCGAGCATCAGATTCAGGTTCTCCGCCACGCGATCCCATTCGTCATGACTGCCGCGCAGCGGAATTCGCTTGTCGAGGCCGCTTTGCATGATGGCCCGGCTGGTCGCGTTGATCTCTTCTATTCGTCCCACCGTTCGCTGCGTGACCAGGATGCTCGCCACCACCGCAATCACAAACATCAAGAAAATGATCGCAATTACCGCCGCCCAGATCTTGGCGGCAAAGCTGTCGAGGTCGCTGATATCAGTTCCCACCAGCAGGCGATCGCCGCCCGGCAGCGTTGCAGACATGGCGCGAAACCGCGATTGACTTGCTGCATCCGACGCACGAGGGGCATGAAACTCCGTCCATCCCTGCGCTGCCGTGGCCGCCGAAGGCCATTTGTCGAGATTGCCGGCGAGAACGGCCGATGCATGATCGACCAGGAGATACACGTGTTCTGCAGAACTGCTGCCAGCTATCCGATTTCGGATCAGCTCGATCAGTTCCCTGCGTCCTGATCGCTCGTAAGCGCCGAGCAAACTGGAATATTCGGCCATGATGGCCTGATCTGATCGGCTGCGCACGAAAGAGGCAGTAGACAGATAGACATAGATGAAGATGGCGGAGGCGATTACGCCAAAGGTCACGATCGCGGCCAGCGCCAGCTTGAAGGTCGTTGACCTCAGTGTATCAGCCAGGAGCACGGAGACAGTACCCCATGCCGCGGACGGTATGGATCAACGGATAGGCCTGCTGGTCGTCGACCTTGCGACGCACGCGTCCGACATAGACGTCGATGATATTGGTCGAGGGATCGAAGTGAAGATCCCACACGTGCTGCAGCAGCATCGCGCGGGAGACGACGCGGCCTTCGTTGCGGACCAGATACTCCAGAAGCTGAAATTCCCGCGGGAGCAGCGGAATGTCCTTGCCGCGGCGGTTGGCGGTGCGCGAGATCAGGTCGATGGCGAGATCGCCGACCCGCAGGATGGTGTCCTTGGCGATGGTTTCGCTGCGCCGGCCAAGCGCTTCCAGCCGCGCCAGCAATTCGACAAAGGAGAAAGGTTTGACCAGATAATCATCGCCGCCGGCGCGCAGGCCACGGACCCGATCATCGACCTCGCCGAGCGCGCTGATGATCAGGAAGGGAGCGGCGACGCCACCGTCGCGCAATTGACGCATGACCGCGAGGCCATCGATGTCGGGAAGCATGCGGTCGATCGTGATCAGGGCATGGTCGCGAGACGTGCCGCGGCGCAGGGCTTCGTTGCCACTCGCGGCCAGATCCACCTCGTAGCCGCTGCTCGTGAGTTGCTCGGCGAGTTGGCCGGCGGTTTCCGGGTCGTCCTCGACGACCAGAATGCGGCGATGACCTGCCGTCATGGTCTTCTTCCGAATGACTGGCCACGAAGGCGCGGCGTTCCTGCAGACCAGGACGTCGCGCAACTGGCTTTGTCGGAGACGCTCATCGTACTCCGATGGTTGCGCGGGACGGCTCACATGAATGTGACGATTACCCAAGGCCCACCCGGCGAGGCTTCGCCGGAAGGTACCCTGGCACGATCATCACACCGTCGTTCGGCAGTCAGTAGTAACCGTCGTACCCGCAGACGTTGACCCACTGCAGTCCATATCCCGTCCACACTCTGGTCCAGCAGTCGTCGTAGTAGCCGGCGTAGGCGGCGTAGCCGAAGGGCACGCCGATGAACGCAAAGCGATTGAAGCGGTTGCGGAAGAAGCGGTTATGGAAGCCATGCCGGAAGGCTGCGCTTCGAAAGGCTGCGCCTCGAAAGGCAGGGCTCGCGAAGCGAGGCGCGAATGCAGCATTCGCGAACCGCGCACTGGCAAACCGCCCACCCACAAAACGCGGTCCTCCGCCTATGGCGGCAAAACGCGGTCCTCCGCCCATGCCGCCGAAACGCGGACCTCCGCCTATGGCATGCATCCCGCCTCCGAAGCCACCGCCGCGGAAGCCTCCGCCAAAGCCGCCGCCGTGAAAGCCGCCGCCCATGCCACCGCCGTGAAAGCCACCGCCCATGCCGCCGCCATGGAAGCCGCCACCGCCCCCGAAGCCTCCGCGAGCGAAGGCCGGCGATGCCAGCGCAAGCGCGCTCGTGAGCGCACCCGCGATAAGGGAATTGACGAGCTTGCTCTTCATCCCGATTCCTCCTGGTTGAATTGCAGCGACGCATCACGTCGCGACAAGAGAAGGATCAGGAGAGCCAAATCTTCCTTCGACTTCAACTGACAAAGGTGACAGATTCTGACACGAAAGTTATCTTCCGTGCTTGATCCTGATAAAGGCGAGCGATGGCACGTCTCCCGTCCTTGACGGGAAGAGGTTTGGAGTGAGTGGCTGCGTCCGCGAGCACGATGAGAGATCAGCCCGCGGAGGCTGCCTCCGCTCAGCGCAACGGTTTGCCGTTCTTCTCGTTGGCGCGACGGAAGGCGTCGGCGAAGGCGTTGCCGGGCTGTTCTTGCTTGCGCGGGGCAGAGGACGTCATCGGCCCGCGAGCACCGTCGCGCGATGAGCCCTTCGAATCCTTCTTGCCGGTCTCGTCGTCGAGCCGCAGCGTCAGCGCGATGCGCTTGCGGGCGACTTCGACGTCCAGCACCTTCACCTTGACGATGTCGCCGGGTTTGACGACCTCGCGCGGATCCTTGATGAAGGTCCTGGACATCGCCGAGATGTGCACCAGCCCGTCCTGATGCACCCCGATGTCGACGAAGGCGCCGAAGGCAGCGACATTGGTGACGGTGCCCTCGAGGATCATGCCGACCCGGAGGTCCTTGATCTCCTCGACGCCTTCCTTGAACACCGCGGCCTTGAACGCCGGACGGGGATCGCGGCCGGGCTTTTCCAGTTCGCGCAGGATGTCGGTGACCGTCGGAAGGCCAAAGGTCTCGTCGACGAACGATTGCGGCTTCAACTGGCGCACGATCTCGCTGTTGCCGATCAGCGCCTTGATGTCGCTCTTGGTCGCTGCGAGAATTCGGCGCACCACCGGATAGGCTTCGGGATGCACGCCGGACGTATCGAGCGGGTCCTCGCCATCATTGATGCGCAGGAAGCCGGCGCATTGCTCGAACGCCTTCGGCCCCAGCCGCGGCACCTCCTTCAGCGCCTTGCGCGACTTGAACGGGCCGTTCGAGTCGCGGTGCTGCACGATGCTTTGCGCTAAGCCGGGCCCGATGCCCGACACCCGCGACAGCAGCGGGACGGAGGCGGTGTTGACGTCGACGCCGACGGCGTTGACGCAGTCTTCCACCACGGCATCGAGCGAGCGCGCCAGCTTGCTTTCGCCGAGATCGTGCTGATACTGGCCGACGCCGATCGCCTTGGGATCGATCTTCACCAGCTCGGCGAGCGGATCCTGCAGGCGGCGGGCGATCGACACCGCGCCGCGCAGGGTGACGTCCAGCCCGGGCAGTTCCTCCGACGCGTAGGCAGAGGCCGAATAAACGGAAGCGCCGGCCTCCGAGACGACGATCTTCGTCATCTTCAAGTCCGGCAGCCGCTTCACCAGTTCGGTGGCGAGCTTATCGGTCTCGCGCGAGGCCGTGCCGTTGCCGATCGCGATCAGGTTGACGCGATGCTGAATGGCGAGCTTACCGAGGATCGCGAGCGCCTCCTCCCATTGCCGCTGCGGCTCGTGCGGATAGACCGCTGTCGTCGCCAGCACCTTGCCGGTCGCATCGACGACGGCGACCTTGACGCCGGTGCGATAGCCGGGATCGAGCCCCATGGTGACACGCGCACCGGCGGGCGCCGCCAGCAAGAGGTCGCGCAGGTTGGAGGCGAACACCCGCACGCCTTCGGTTTCCGCCGCCGTCCACAGCCGCATGCGCAGGTCGATGTTGAGATGCACCTGGATCTTGGTGCGCCACGCCCAGCGCACGGTTTCGATAAGCCATTTGTCGCCGGGACGGCCGAGATCGGAAATGCCGAAACGTTTCATGATCTTCAATTCATAGGCACTCGGCACGCCGGCAACCGGCGGCTCTGCCTCCGGCTGCATCTGCAGGTCAAGAATCTCCTCCTTTTCGCCGCGGAACAGCGCCAGGATGCGGTGCGACGGCAGCTTGTGCAGCGGCTCGCTGAAGTCGAAATAGTCCTTGAACTTTTCGCCCTCGGTCTTCTTGCCCTTGCGCACGGCTGAGACCATGCGCGCATTCGTCCACACCTCCTCGCGCAGCGCGCCGATCAGATCGGCGTCCTCGTCGAAGCGCTCGACCAGGATCGCGCGCGCGCCTTCCAGCGCCGCGGCGGCATCGGCCACGCCCTTCTCCGCATCGACGAAACCTGCCGCCTGCGCTTTCGGATCATGCTGCGGCTGCGTCATCAACAGCTCGGACAAAGGTTCGAGCCCGGCCTCCTTGGCGATCTCGGCCTTGGTGCGACGTTTCGGCTTGTAGGGAAGATAGATGTCCTCCAGACGCGCCTTGTTGTCGGCGGCCATGATCTGCGCTTCGAGCGCGGCATCGAGCTTGCCCTGCTCGCGAATCGAATTGAGGATCGCGGTGCGGCGCTCCTCGAGCTCGCGCAGATAGGTGAGCCGTTCTTCCAGCGTGCGCAATTGCGCGTCATCGAGCGCGCCGGTCAATTCCTTGCGATAGCGGGCAATGAACGGCACCGTGGCGCCCCCGTCGAGCAACGTGACGGCCGCCTCGACCTGCTGTTCGCGCACGCCAAGCTCTTGCGCAATCTGCTGATGAATCTTTGCCACGCAATTCCCTCTGCACCACTTCGAAGCAACCGAACCACCGGTCGCGAGGACGCCGCTTATGGACCATGCCCGCCGATTTGATCAAGTCGCAGCGACAGGCAGTTCACAAGCGCGGCCCGCGCGAGCGGCGAATCGGTATCGCGGTCTGTGCGCTGTCAATCTGCCGAAGATGTGTCGAATCGTCCTCCGGCAAAGCTCTCCGACATTTTCTAGTTTGGCCTGCTTGACGAAGGGCAGGTTTCGTGATGTTCTTTTTTTGTTCTTCCGATCTTAAGTTGCGTGCAAGAGGGATTTCATGGACGACGGGTATACCGGCGCCGAATCGTTTCAGTTTGTCTTCCACAATGATGACGAGACGCCACGGGAGTTCGTCAGGGAGCTCTTGCGCGCCGTGTTCGGCAAGTCGGAACGGGAGGCGATCCTGTTCGCGGCCGAGATCGACCAGCAAGGCAATGCCACCTGCGGCCCTTATCCGTCCCGGGTCGCGGCGGCGCTTTGGAAAACCGCGCAACAGCGCATCAGCGCGGCCGGGCATCGTCTTCAGATTACCAGCGAGGCAGTAAGGACCAGCGGCCCATGCGATTTGTGCGGCGCGCCGCCGCCGGTGCAGGAGGTGCAGCTCGGCGACAAGATCGCCTGCCTCTGCAGCGATTGCCTGCTCGCGGCAAGGGATGCATCCGAAAAATTGCAGGGCGAAGAATTCAGATACACATACGTCGCGATTGATTGGCATTTTGCCGGCATTCCGCGCAACCAGCTCGTGACGCGGGCGCGCGGCTTTCCGGGTCATATGCGCGCGGACGTTCAAGTCGCGCTGGACCGATTGCTCGCCTCACCGATCCACTTCTTCGGCGTCCACGAAGAATATCGCTACGAGACGCTGACTTTTGCGGGATTGATGAACGACGGGCGCAATGCGCCGGTGATCGCTCCGCCGCAGTATTATGAAGTCGACGTCGGCGAGCCGGCGGCGGTGAAATGTCTTAACAACGGATTGTGGCTGTGCCGCGCTGGCGAGCTTCGCTACGCGGTGCTGCTATCAATTTATCGCGAATCCCGCAACGAGGACGCGATCCGGATCGAGATCGCGGTGCCGACCGGCGCAACCGGCGACACCTTCGTGCAGCGCTGTTTTTCGGAACTCGAGCAAGCGGTGCAGGCAGCACGCTCCTATCGCGGCAAGATTCTTTCGCTCGACGGCGGAGCCGAATATCGCGGACGCTCAAGGGGAGTAACGGTGCACCGGTTGCCGCCGATCGATCGCGAGGCCGTTATCCTGCCCGAACCGACCCTAAGACTGCTTGAGCGCAATGTTCTGAACTTTGTCGGTAGCCGCGACGCGCTGCGCCGACTGGGTCAGTCGACGCGCAAGGGCATCCTGCTCTATGGCCCGCCGGGCACCGGCAAAACTCACACCATCCGCTATCTCGCGACCAACCTGCCGGGACATACGACGCTGATCATCACCGCCGAACAGATCGGGCTGCTCGAAGCCTACATGAATCTGGCGCGGCTGCTGCAGCCGACGATGGTCGTCATCGAAGACGTAGACCTGATTGCCAGCGACCGCGAACTGATGGGCCCGTGCGAGGAATCGCTGCTCAACAAATTGCTCAACGAGATGGACGGGTTGAAGGAGGATGCCGACATCCTGTTCGTGCTCACCACCAATCGCCCCGAAGAGCTCGAAAGCGCGCTGGCCGGCCGGCCCGGCCGCATCGACCAAGCGATCGAGGTGCCGCTGCCGGATGCGATCGGCCGCGGCAAGCTCGTGCGGCTCTATGGCAAGAACCTGCCGCTTGAGGAGAGCACCGTCGATGAAGCGGTGCGGCGCACGGATGGCGCCAGCGCCGCCTTCATCAAGGAGCTGATGCGGCGCCTCGCACAGGCCAGCATCGCGCGCGACGGCGGCAAGTCGGTGATATCAGCCGACATCGACGAGGCGCTCGACGACATGCTGTTCGCCGGCGGCCGCCTCAATGTGAAATTGCTCGGCGGCGCGCAGGAGATGGCCGCGGAGTGACGCACGCGCGCGTGAAGGGCCGCCGCACCTGGTCCGGCGATGCGATCGACGGCCCCTTCATGCCGCGCTGTTCCGCCCTATATTAAGGGCCGATCCTGCCATGCCGAGATAAGGACCGCCGGCTTGACCGAGCAGCTCGCCCTTTTTGCCGACAATTCCTCCGCGTTTTCAGCGCCGGAGGGACTGCGCTATGCCGCCGATTTCCTTTCGCCCGACATCGAACGGGAACTGATCGCGCGCATCGCGGCGCTTCCGCTGCAGCCGTTCCAGTTCGGCCAATATCAGGGCAAGCGGCGGGTGGCCTCGTTCGGCTTCCGCTACGACTATACGGAGCGCCGGCTACGCGAGGCCGATTTCATCCCCGACTGGCTTGGCCCCGTGATCGAGCAGGTCGAGGCCTTTGGCGGATCAGGGACCGAGATCGCCCAGGCGCTCTGCACCGAATACGAGACCGGCGTCGGCATCGGCTGGCACCGCGACAAGCCGCAATTCGACCGGATCTTCGGCCTGTCGCTGGGATCGCCGTGCAAGTTCCGCTTCCGCCGCCCGGCCGGCGACAAGTGGGAGCGCTTCACCCTGGAGGCGCAACCCCGGTCGATCTACCTGCTCTCGGGTGAGGCCAGACAAATCTGGGAGCATAGCATCCCCGCCGTCGAAGCACCCCGCTACTCCATCACCTTGCGCACGATGCGGGACTGAGCGGCGCACCAGTGCCGTAGCCCGGGTGAGCGTCAGCGTAACCCGGAGCCGCTCTCAACGCAGTCTTAAGAAGTCCCGGGTTGCGCGGCGCTCCACCCGGGCTACGAAACTGCGCCTCTCCCCTCTGGGAGAGGTGAAGCAAGAGCTGCTACACTCCGTCTGATTCAGCATCGGGACCCCCATGGCACGACGAACCGGCAGCGCCGATCTTCCGCTCCATAACGGGCGCGTGCCAGCGCATGTCGGCACTCGGCGCGATCATCACGCAGGCGATCGTCCACCATTACGGGCGCGAGGAGTTCCTGCAGCGCCTCGCCCATCCGTTCTGGTTCCAATCCTTCGGCGCGGTCATGGGTATGGACTGGCATTCCTCTGGAATCACCACATCCGTGATCGGCGCATTGAAGCGCGGGCTCGTGCCGCTGCAAGGCGAGCTCGGCATCTATGTCTGCGGCGGCCGCGGCAGCAACTCGCGTCGCACGCCGGACGAATTGACCGCGCTCGGCGAACGTACCGGCTTCGACGGCGCGGCACTGACACGCGCCAGCCGGCTGGTGGCCAAGGTCGACAGCGCCGCCGTCCAGGACGGCTTCGAGCTCTATCTGCACGGCTTCTTCGTCACCGAGGACGGGAAGTGGACCGTGGTGCAGCAGGGCATGAACGGCGACAAGCGGCAGGCGCGCCGCTATCACTGGCATTCCGAAAATCTGCGCAGCTTCGTCGACGAACCACACAGCGCGATCGACGGTCCTGCGCAGGGCGAGATCATCAACCTGACCGACCACCGCGCCGAACGCTCGCGCTCGGCACAGCTCGATCTGCTCGGCGCGCTCGGGCCCGACGGCATCGCTCGCGAATATGCCGCGCTGTCGAAACAGCCCGGCCCGCAGCCGGAGCTGCCGCATCTGATCATGCCCGCGCATCACGACGTGCGCGCCAGCGACGTGTTCACGCGCCGTCTGCACGGCACGCTGGCGGCGGCCGCCGAATGCGGCCCGCGCGACTTTCCCGAACTGCTGCTGACATCAGGCGTCGGCGCGCGCACCGTGCAGTCGCTCGCGATGGTCGCCGAAGTCGTCCATGGCGCGCCCTACCGGTTCAAGGATCCCGCGCGGTTCTCGCTCGCCCATGGCGGCAAGGACCGCCATCCCTATCCGGTGCCGATCAAGGTCTACGACGAAACCATCCGCATGCTGAAAACGGCCGTGCAGCAGGCGAGCCTCGGCCGCGACGAAGAGATGCAGGCGCTAAAGCGCCTCGACAATCAGGCGCGCCTCTTGGAGCGAACCGCAACCGGCCCATCCTTCGATGCGTTCGTCGCGCAGGAACGCAACCGATCGCCCGCGCTCGGCGGCCGCTCCGTGTTCGGATGGGAGGCGGATGTCGCCGGCAGCAAGCGCGCGACATCGGACAAATCGAAGTAGCGCGAATTCACACCACTTGTAGCTGTCGCGCCTCCTTGAGGGCGGACTTGATCAGCGGCCTGATCGCCTTGTCCTCGCGGCCAACCACCACGCCGGCCGCAAGCGCACGCGCCCGCCTGTTCTCGCGCGGCGCCTGCAGCGCCGCCGCCATGGCCATCTTTCGATGCGCAACAAAGTCGTTCAACGCGCCGAGCGCATCCTGGATCTTCTTGAGATGGCTGGACAGGCGCTTGAGCCGCTTTCGGTCGCGCTTGGCCGGAAAAAGCGTCTCAAAGAAGTCAACCGCATACCTGATCTTCTTGATCCTGATCCGGAGCTTGTGCCGCGCGCGCGGCGACAGCCGATCAAGATGCTGGCCTTGCTTGCGCGCCTTCCTGGTACGGCGGTGCAAAACGTCGGTCGCGAATTTTTCGATCGGGACGTCCCCGTGCGCGTTTGGCGAGTTCGGCTTCGACTCGATCCACTCCAGCGTGTCGACCAGCAGCCTGCGGAACCGTTCCGAGCTCACCACCCTCTTCGCTCGCGCAAGGGCATTGGCGCGCTTCTCGCCGAACTCCTCCTTGATGGCCTTGCCGCCACGGCTCAGCGCGCGGTCATGCGTGACCGGCTCGACCTGCTCCTTGATGAACACGTCGATTTCGCGCGCAGGCGCGAGCTCAGCCGTGAGCCACTTCAGCTCGCGCTTAAGGGCCCCCGTCCTGGCACGAGGCAGCACCTTGGAGAACAGCGAGATCGCCGCGCGCAGCCGCCGGAGTCCTACCCGCATCTGGTGAACGCCTTCCGCATCAAGATTGCGGACGGTATCCGCGTTTCCAGAGAAATGACGAACCGTCGCGCGGGCGATGACGTGGAACGCCTCGCCCGCTGTCATATCGGCTTCCAACTCGATCGGCTCGGCGAAAACGACCGGTTCCTCGCTACCGCGCACGAGGCCATAGCCGCGGTCCGATTTTGACCGCAAGTCGAGCTCGGCTCCCGACCGTTGCTCGATCGCTCTGGCAACGCGGAACAGATCGGCCAGCCGCCCGCGTTTCAGCTCAAGTTCGAGCTCCTCGACAGGGCTCGCTCGGTGACCCGCGACGATCCTTCCCCGATCGATGGCGAGTTCGATCTCGCTTCTCCTGGTCCGGAGCGGAACGGTGGTGCGATGAATCGCCGTCTTGAACACGGGCTTCAGCTTGCGTTGCAGCTTCCTCGAGGCGAGCGGCTCGAGCGGAGTGTTGTCGGCCTCACGAAGGTCCGGCGTGCGGTTCTTGATCTCGGCTTCCCATTCGCCTCGGCCAAACTGCGCGCCATTCGCCGACTTGATCGTCTGGATGTTCGTACTGCCGTTTTGCCGTACGCGAAGCGTCAGGCCGTGGCGCTTCAGCTTGTGTTTCCCGGTATCGAAATAGGTCGAGAGCAGATCGCTTTCCGACCGTTCACCCATTTTTCCGCCGGGAATGCGCCAGCCGGCGAGAGATTTGAGGTTGCGCGCGGCGACGCGAAATTTCAGTTCCGTCTCGACAGCCATGCTTGCTCCGTATCGCTCTTCGGCCCGCCCGCAAACGTATAACGCGCGAGAGCGGCGAAGAGTGCCGCGCTGCCGATCATAGTTTCACACCGAGAAGGTCGAACCCGCGCTACGGCATCCCTTCTGTCATTCCGGGGCGCGCAACGCGCGAACTCTGATGTGCAAGCGCACATCAGAGAATCCATCTTGCGACATATGCAAGCGGTGAAATGGATTCCGGGTTCGATGCTGCGCATCGCCCCGGAATGACCAAGATGCTTCTCTACGGCCTGTCCGAAGGACGGGCGTTGAGCGAAATCAAGTGAGACCCGGAGCATGCGCGGCAGACTGGAACCAACGCAAAAAAGACCGCAAGTTTCCCCTGTGGCCTCGGAGAGGTATTCCTGATGTACGCGATGGTCCTTCAGGCACCTAACACGCCGCTCGTGCGTGAGCAGCGTCCCGATCCATCGCCCGGACCGGGCGAGGTGCGCGTCAAGGTTTCCGCCTGCGGCGTGTGCCGCACCGACCTGCATGTCGTCGACGCCGAATTGCCCGACATCCGCTATCCCATCATTCCCGGGCACGAGGTCGTCGGCCGCGTCGATGCGCTTGGCGAGGCTGTCGACGGCCTCGCGCCCGGCATGCGCGTCGGCGTGCCCTGGCTCGGCTTCACCTGCGGCACCTGCCCCTATTGCCGCGAAGGCAAGGAGAACCTCTGCGACCATCCACGCTTCACCGGCTACACGCGCGATGGCGGGTTTGCGAGCCACCTGATCGCCGATGCGCGCTATTGCTTTCCGCTCGGCGAGGACACGGCGACGATGTCGCGCTGGCGCCGCTGCTCTGCGCCGGCTTGATCGGCTGGCGCTCGCTGGTGATGGCCGGCGACGGCAAGCGCCTCGGCATCTATGGCTTCGGTGCTGCCGGCCACATCATCGCGCAGGTCGCGCGCTGGCAAGGCCGCGAGATCTACGCTTTCACGCGCGACGGCGACAGCGAGGCGCAACAACTCGCTCTGTCGCTTGGCGCCGACTGGGTGGGCGCTTCCGGCGACAAGCCGCCGGCCGAGCTGGACGCCGCCATCATCTATGCGCCGGTTGGTGCCTTGGTGCCGCAGGCGTTGCGCGCTTTACGCAAAGGCGGCCGCGTGATCTGCGCCGGCATCCACATGTCGGACATTCCGTCCTTCCCTTACGATATTCTCTGGGAGGAGCGGCAGATCGTCTCGGTCGCCAATCTGACACGGCAGGACGGCAGGGATTTTCTGAAGGTGGCGCGCGAGGCCGGCATCGAGACGACGACGACCACCTTTCCGCTGGATCAGGCCAATGAGGCGTTGACGCGCTTGCGCAGCGGCAATCTGGTCGGCGCTGCGGTGTTGCAGCCATGACGCCACCGTCCCTGCATCGAGGCGCGACCGACCAGGACCGCGTGCTGGATTTTCTTGGCAAGCAGTCCGGCGCGCAGGATACCCGGCGGGTCGACACGCACGGCTCGATCGTGTTCCTGAAGCCCGACCGCGTCTACAAGGTCAAGCGCGCGGTGAGGCTGCCCTATCTGGATTACTCCTCGCTCGACAAGCGCAAGCACGCCTGCGAGGAGGAGATCGCCGTCAACCGGCGTTTCGCGCCGGAAATCTATCGCGGCGTCGTGCCTATCACGGAAGGCGAAGCCGGCCCTGAAATCGACGGCAAGGGAGACGTCATCGAGTGGACGGTCGAGATGGCGCGGTTCGACGAGAACAGGACGTTCGACCATCTGGCGGCACGAGGCGAGATCACGCCAGAACTGGCCGAGCCGCTGGCCAAGGCGATCGCGGCATCCCACGACAGCGCGCCGGTTTCAGATGGCGAGACCTGGCTCGCGTCGCTTCCCGGCATCATCGAGCGCAACACGATCGCGTTTCGCGGCCATCCCGCGCTTGCCGGCGCCGAGGTCGAGCGGCTGCATGTCCTGAACTGCAATCTGCTCGCCAAGAGCGAACCGCTTCTAAAGCAGCGCGCCGCCGCCAGAATGGTGCGGCGCTGCCATGGCGACGCGCATCTGGGCAACATCGTGATGATCGATGGCAAGCCGCGCCTGTTCGATGCGATCGAATTCGATCCCGTCATCGCCACCACGGATGTTCTCTACGACCTCGCCTTTCCGCTGATGGACCTCTTGCATTTCGGCAACCGTGCTGCCGCCAACCGGCTGTTGAATGCCTATCTGCAGGCCACATGGCGGCAGAACGCCGGCGCGCTTGCCTTGCTGCCGCTGTTCCTGTCCATCCGCGCCGCGATCAGGGCCAATGTGCTCCTGACCAAGCATGCGCAGGGCGGCGGCGCCGCCGTGCTGTCGGACGCGCAGTCGTATTTCGAACTCGCACTCGAACTGATCGCGCCGGGAAAACCGTCGCTCATCGCAGTCGGCGGTCGCTCCGGCACCGGCAAGAGCGTGCTGGCACGCGCCATCGCCGGACTGGTCCAGCCCGCACCCGGCGCGGTGCTGTTGCGCTCGGATGTGATCCGCAAGGAGATCTTTGGCGTCGGTCCGCTGGTCAAACTGCCCGAGTCGGCTTACGCGCCCGGAACCTCCGAACGCGTCTACGACGCGATGCTGGACCGCGCGCGAGCTGTGCTGGCTCAGGGGCTTTCCGCAGTGGTCGACGCCGCGTTCCTGAAGCAAGACGAGCGAAACCAGCTTCGCCCGCTCGCGGCTTCCCTCGGCGTCGATTTCTTTGGGATATTCCTTGTTGCCGAGACTTCCGTCCGCCTCGCGCGCATCGGCGCGCGCCGGAACGATGCGTCGGACGCAACCCAAGACGTGGCGCTATTCCAGGAAAGCATCGACACCGGCTCTGTCGATTGGGCGATCGTGGATGCGTCAGGGACTCCGGAAGAGACCTTGGAGCGGAGCATCCCACATCTTCCGCGGGATGACCTGTAGCCCGGGTGAAGCGGAACGCGTAACCCGGGGCCGCGCGCAAACGCTGACCCAGAGGTCCCGGGTTACGCTGGCGCTCCACCCGGACCCGGGCTACGGGCTAGTGCTGCAGCACGTAGCGGCCGGGCGCAGCCTCCAGCGCGGTGGCGTCCTCGTCCTTGCCGGCGCCGCCCATGGATGGCGGGGAGACCGGTTCGCCGGAATGGGCATTCAGGAACGCGACCCATTCGTGCCACCAGGAGCCTTCGCACTTTGGTGCGACCTTCAGCCATTCATCCGGCCCGATATAAGGCCCGTCCTTCAGCTTGGTCAGGACCTGATACGAGTGCCACGGCTCGTTGGGAGCCGCGACGATGCCGGCATTGTGTCCGCCGTTCGTGAGCACAAAGGTCGTGTCCGCATCCGCAAGGAAATGGATCTTGAAGGTCGACTTCCAGGGAGCGACGTGATCGCGAAGCGTGCCGACGACGAACATCGGCGCATGCAGATCGGACAGCGAGATCGGCTGGCCGTCGACGCGATAGCGCCCTTCGGCAAGATCGTTGTCGAGGAAGAGCTGGCGGAGATATTCGGAATGCATTCGATAGGGCATGCGGGTGGCATCCGCATTCCATGCCATGAGGTCGCTGAGCGGCTGCCGCTCTCCGATCAGGTAGTCGCGGATCATCCGCGACCAGATCAGGTCGTTGGAGCGCAGCATCTGAAAGGCGCCCGCCATCTGGTTGGTCTCGAGCACGCCGCGCTGCCACATCATGTCCTCCAGGAACGCGACCTGGCTTTCATTGATGAAGAGCGTGAGCTCGCCGGCCTCGGTGAAATCTGTCTGCGCGGCGAGCAGCGTCACGGTGCGCAGGCAGTCCGGCTTCTCCTTGCTCAGCCGCGCCGCCGCAATCGACAGCAGCGTGCCGCCGAGGCAGTAGCCGGCGGCGTGAATCGGCTGGCCGGGGACGATCCGGTTGATGACCTCGATCGCGGCATCGGCGCCAAGCCGGCGATAGTCTTCGAGACTGATGCCGCGGTCCTCGGGCGTCGGGTTGCGCCAGGATATCATGAAGACGGTAAAGCCGTTTTCGACCAGGAAACGCACCAGCGAATTGTGCGGCGACAAATCGAGGATGTAGTATTTCATGATCCAGGCCGGCACGATCAGGACCGGCTCGGGTCGGACTTGCGACGTGGTCGGCGAATACTGGATCAGCTCGATCAGTTCGTTGCGATAGATCACCTTGCCCTTGGTGACGGCGACGTTCTGGCCGACGGCGAACTCATGTTCCGGCCCGTGACCGGTCACCAGCGCCTTCCAATCCTCGAGCCAGTTGTGCAGGCCGCCGACAAAGTTGCCGCCGCCGGTCTCCATGATCTTGCGCAGCACCTCGGGATTGGTCAGCGCGAAATTCGTCGGCGCCAGCACGTCCAGCCACTGCCGAATCGCAAAATCCGCGATCGCCGCATCGTGCCGCGCCACGCCATGAACATCAGTGGTCGCGGATTGCCACCATCGCTCGGTCAACAGGAACGCCTGCGCCAGCATGTTGAAGGCCGGCAATTCCCAATCCGGCTCGGAAAACCGCCGGTCGTTCGGCGCCGGTGCGATCATGCTCCAGGTGCGATAGACCGGATGCGGATTCGCGAGTGTCTCGAAAAACTGCATCGCGTCGCGGATCGCATCCCGTGTCAGCGTAAGCTGCTTGCCCGGCGAGATCGCCAAATGGAGCTGCCAGTCGAGCATCGCCAGCGTCAGCGCGGCGGGAGACAAGCCGCCGGTCCAGCGGGCGATCGTGGCATGGGCGAGGTGATCGATCACGTCGAATGCCGATACCGGCTCGGACGGTGCTGGTACCGCGGGGACCGCGCCGTCCTGCGACGGCGGCTTGACCGGCTCGAATGTGACGGAATCCATGGCCTGCGCTGTCATACCAATCTCCATTGGTTCCATTTACGCTAGCACCGCCACAGACCGTTTGAGCTGCATCAAACTGGTTTGCCACGGCCTCCCGCATGGATCAGGCGGTCCGAACCGCATGCAGCGAATTGCGTCCACGATGGACGCTGCGCTCCCTCTCCCGCTTGCGGGAGAGGGTTGGGGTGAGGGCCCTCTCCACGAGTCCCCCAGTAGAGAGAGCCCTCACCCGGCGCTGGCGCGCCGACCTCTCCCGCAAGCGGGAGGTGAAGTCAACGCGCTCCAGCTTTAAGCGAAGCCGAAAAATTCCTTGCCGCGGGCGATGATCTCCTTGTCGGTCGGGTGATCGCTCGCCTCGACGCGCAGGATGATGTTCGGGTGCGTGTCCTGCAGATGGTGCAGCAGCTCGGTCTTCTCGTTCCCCGGCCCCATGATCTGGACATTCGTGCAATTCTGCAACGCCTGGCCGATCGTCACCAAAAAGTTTGGATCGCTCTCGACCTTGCCCGCGCCGACGCTGTTGGCCTTGTGATGCAGATGGGACGAGGCAAGGTGGGCGGGCACCACGATGGTGTCGACGCCGGTCAATCCCATCCCGAAGATCTTGGCGGTGAGATGATCGATCCAGACGATGGCATGGGCATGCGTCGTGGTCGTCTTCGGCGTAGCGGTGCTGGACATTGCTTCTCCTTGCTCCAATTCAGCGGTCTTGGTGGTTTCGATGGCGCTCAGCCGCCCATATATTGGCCGCCATTGATCGACAGCGTCGATCCGGTGATGTAGCCGGCCTCGTCGGCGGCGAGAAAGACGACGGCGCGCGCGATTTCCTCGGGCCGGCCGAGCCTGCCGACCGGAATCTGCGGCAGGATCACGTCCTTCATGACCTCCGGCGAGACCGCATCCAGCATCTCGGTATGGGTATAGCCTGGACAGATCGCGTTGACGGTGATGCCGACCTTCGCGCTCTCGAGCGCAAGTGCCCGCGTGAAGCCGAGCTCACCGGCCTTCGCAGCCAAATAATTCGTTTGTCCGAACTGGCCCTTCTGGCCGTTGATCGACGCGATGTTGACGATGCGGCCGAACTTGCGCGACCGCATGCCCTCGATCACGGACCGGCACATGTTGAACAAGGCGTTGAGGTCGGTATTGATCACCGCATCCCATTGCGCCTTCGTCATCTTGTGCAGGCTGCTGTCGCTGATGATGCCGGCATTGTTCACGAGAATTTCGATCGGACCGAGCGCGGCTTCCACTTGCTTCACGCCGGCGCCGCAGGCGGCGAAATCGCCGACATCCCATTGAAACACCGGTATGGCTGTTTCAGCGTGAAACGCCTCGGCAGCCTTGGTGTTGCCGGCATAGGTCGCCGCGACGCGGTAACTTGCGGATTGAAGTGCCCGTGCGATCGCGGCGCCAATGCCCCGAACGCCGCCCGTAACCAATGCAACGCGTGCCATGTCGATCCTCCCTTGCCTCTGCGAGCTCTCCGTGAACCAATAAAGAAGGGAGGCCGAATGCCCTTTGATGTGCGTCAACAAGGGGAGGAAACTGCGCTGACATAGTGAGTTCGCCATTGATGCTAAGCGCCCCGCAGGCGGCTTTCGCCTGTCATCACGGAGAGATCCATGTACAGGAACATTCTGGTGCTGGTGCCCACGGAATTGTCGGCGCGTCCGGTCGCCGATGGCTCGATATCGCTCGCGGCCGCATGCAAGGCCGAGCTCGAGGCGCTGGCGATAGGCTACGAGGTAAGCAGCATACCGATGACGGCGGAAGGCGGCGCCGCGGTCGGCTCCATCTACGAGATCGAGCGACAGCGCGCGTTCGAGCGTGCTGACGGCGCGTTGCGCATGTTCGAGGCGCAGGCAAAGAATGCAGGCATCACCTACCGCTGTCGCGCCCTCAGCGCGCTTCCGGGCGAGGCGGTCGAGATCGTCGGCGCGGCCGCGAGGCTGCACGACCTGACGATCGTGTCGCAGCCCGAGGTCGATCGCGATACCTTCGACAACAACCTCGCCCAGGAAACCCTGTTCGAAGCCGGCGGTCCGGTGCTGTTCATGCCCTACACGTTCAAGGGCGCGTTCACGGCCAAGCGGATCGGCATCTGCTGGGATGGCAGCCGCGTTGCGGCACGCGCCCTGCACGACGCCATGCCGTTCCTGAAGGCGGCCGAGGCGCTGACGGTCATCACCGTCAACGAAGACGACAACGTGCCGAGCGAGGCGTCGCCGACCCATCTCGCGCGATACCTCGCGCATGTCGGCGTCCCGGTCCATCTGACCTCGCTCAGGATGGATGATGCCGAGATCCAGCCGGGCATCCTGTCGCTGGCGGCCGACGAGTCGCTCGATCTCCTGGTGATGGGCGGCTACGGGCATTCGCGCCTCAAGGAAACCGTGCTGGGCGGCGTCACGCGCGACATGCTGCGCTCCATGACCGTGCCGACGCTGATGTCGCACTAGATTCTTGTTTTGACGCGTTTTCCGGAGAGACACACGCATGCGCGCCCACCAGATCATGACCAGGGACGTCATCACCATCAGCCCTCATGCATCCATCATGGATGCCGCCAACATCATGCTGCGCTGTCACCTGAGCGGCCTGCCGGTGATGGGCGAAGATGGTATGCTCAAGGGCATCGTCTCCGACGGGCGACTTCCTTCGCCGCGGCGAGATCGGCACCGGGCGCCGGCGCCCGGGCTGGCTGCAGTTCTTCGCCGGGCCCGGCCGCGCGGCGATCGATTTCGTGCATGAACGCGGGCGTCACGTCGAGGACGTCATGACGCCCGATCCGATCACGGTGGACGAGCAGACCCCGTTGGACGAGCTCGTGCGCATCATGGAAAAGAAGGGCGTGAAGCGCCTGCCGGTGATGAGCGGCAAGATGCTCGTCGGCATCATCACGCGCGCCAACATCCTTCAAGCAGTCGCGAGCCTCGCCAAGGAAATCCCCGACCCGACCGCTGACGACCAGCATATCCGCGATCGTATCCTGCGTCAGATCCAGGACACGGACTGGCGGCCCGCCGGCTTCCAGGTCACCGCGCGCAACGGCGTCGTTCACCTCCATGGCGTCATCTTCGACGACAGCACGCGCAAGGCGGCCATCGTGCTCGCCGAGAACACCGCCGGCGTTAAGGCGGTCCACGACCATCTCTGCTTCGTGGATACTTATTCGGGCTACTACGTGGAGCCGCCGGAAGACGTCGGGGCGGCGAGGTGAACCGCCCCCTCCGGGAGCTCTGCCGATTCCGTGATTTCTAACTACGCCTCGTGAAGCGATCTTCCGAAAGCGGCCGATCTCTTTCGGAAATGCACGCAACGTGGGCGCATCAAGATTGATGCGTCGAGGATCGACGGCAAGCGCATATCGAAAAAGTACGACCGACATTCCGGATCGAACGAAAAGTTCTTGCGCATTCTGGCGAAGCCTTATCGGCTGGCGTATCCTTCGCGTAAGTATGGCGCGGCTTCAACGCAGCCGCCGCACGGAAATTCGTTCAAGATCGGACTATCGCCATGCTCAACGATGGGCGAGCATTTGACAGCGAGACGATAACGGCCGGCAGCCCGGGCATCTTGTCGGAGCGACCGCAAGCTATCGCGCGTGGATGGCGCTTTGCGCCGCGTTGGCATCAGCGCACAAGGCGCATCGTCACGGGAATAGCCGGGCTCGCTGCGGTGGGGACGGTATTGGGTGGCCTGACCGGCTATTGGACGACCTACAAGGCTCTCAATGACTAGATCAGCCGCAGAGAGGTGGTGATGCCGGCGCCGCGCCTCTCCATTGCCGTCCTGCCTTTCGAAAATCTCAGTGGCGATCCGGCGCAGAATTATTTCGGCGATGCGGTCGTCGAGAACCTGACGACCGACTTGTCGGTCAACATCCCCGCTCTTGTCGTCATCACCGGCGGCTCGGCACTGACAGACAGAAACCAGAGGATCGATCCCAAACGGATTGGTCAGGAGCTGAATGTTCGCTACCTGCTGCTCGGTTCGGTGCTTCGCTCCGCCGACCAGCTTCGCGTCAATGCGCGCCTGGTCGACGCCGAAAGCGGCGAGCAGTTGTGGGCGGATCGCTTCGACGGAAGCGCGGCCGATCTTATAAAGTTGCAGGATCAGGTCACATCCCGCATTTCCAGCTCGCTTCAATCCACCTTGCCGATCGCCTGGATGCGCAAGACACAGATGACGACGACCACGCTGCTGTCGATGTGACTTGACGCGGCGTCATCGCAGGAGAGGCCCGACAATCCCTACAATGTGGTCGGATATTTTTTCTTCAGAAGAGAAGCAAACTTTCTGGCGGCTCATGCGTTGAGGCGGATAACCCGAAAGCTATACGAAGGTATACGCAGGGGCATACTAACGACATCCCTCACAGTTTTATTCTCGACCAACTCTTTCAGAACTAAAGCAAATTCGTCTCGACGCGCGGGCGACCGCACTGCGGCCCTTTGCAATATCTAACACCCGCTAAGCATCTATAACGAGCATCATAGCGCGAAGGGCCTATGCTCTTCAGCATCGCAACTGTTGCATTCGCAAAGTTCCTCGGTCGCAGGCGATGAAGCAGGCCGACTGAAACTAGAAAGGATGAGCGATGCTTACGCAGGCTTTCAACGAGAGGCTGGGTCACCCTCACGTCAGCCTCCCGATCGGCTCGGAAACGCACCACGTTCATCCTGACACCGAAGGGCTCCGCCAGGAGCACAGGTGGCGCGACCTGAAACCGGATGATGCGGCTGCGATCGGGGAGATCGCAATTTCGCGCTGGGCGGGTTCGCAAGACGGTTCCCGATACGAGGAGGCGGCAACGCCGCCCGGTCGATATGTGGTGGCGATCGCCCTGAAGAGCACGCGCCTCACCCTGACACGGGGACGGCAGATCATCTTCGATGGGGTCATGCCGGCGGGCACCCTGCATGTCACGGCGCCTTCGACCCAGCTCGGTGCGCAGTTTCACGCCCCCTACGACTTCCTGCACTTCCATGTCTCCGCCGACTATCTTCGCGGGCACCGCGCCGCGGCGGAGTCCTGCTCGACCGGCGAAGATCTGGGCGACCTGATCCTGCTGCGGGACTCCTTTGCCGAGCAGCTCGGCAGGGCGCTGATCGAGCGCGGCAATGCCAGGGACCCGGCTTTCACCCGCTGCATTGGTCAAACGCTGGCCATGCATATCGCCAGGCTCGAGACGCCGCGAAGCAAGGTCAACGCGCTGCCGAAATGGCGGCTCAGGCGTGTCGAGGAGTATGTCAACGCAAACTACCATCGCAGCGTCAGCCTTGCCGATCTGGCCAAGGCCGCCGGCCTCTCCCGCATGCATTTTGCGGCCCAATTCCGGGCAGCGACAGGTTTCCGTCCGCGCGAATATCTGCTGCATCGGCGCGTCGACCGCGCGAAGTCGATCCTGTCCGACGGCCAGACGCCCCTCGCCGAGGTCGCATTGGCGGTAGGCTTCTGCACCCAGGCGCATTTCTCGACCGTCTTCAAGCGCATCACCGGGGAAACGCCGGCGCGCTGGCGTACCGCCAGCCGAAGCGCATCGCCCTCGCCGATCGACCAGAGCGTCCGGACAAAGATTCCCTTCCGCCGGCCACGGGCTGAAGTGCGGCGCGCGGATCATCTCATTGCTGCGGGCGGTCACGCTTCGCTGTGAAAGCACCTGAGGCGGTGTCGCAAATTGCGACACCGGCCGCCCCATAGTCATTTGCAATCATTCGATTGAAAATCGGCATCACCGCCGTGGCAGCGTGCGCCGCGCATCGCCGCTTTTGCCGCGCGGAGCGATATTATTCCTATTTCGACCTGTCGGACGCAGAGCTGTCGGGTGACACCTTCGGTTATCGTGTAACACCTTTGGCTAAGGTTGCTAGGCGTCCGGAAAGCAATATGATGCCCGTAATTGGTCCCTCGACGATCTCAGGTCATTTGGAGTTCGGACGGGCACCGCGACCTGCTGCTCCGGTACGCATCAAGCTGATGCAGTGAAGGACGGAGAGCGTCGGCCACTTGCTTGATTGAGGTCCCGAACATGGGCGACCGCACGCAACGTGCCGTCCGCGAGGCCGGTCGGGGTTCGGCCGCGCCGGGGACCGTTTGCTTCGGTCCGTTTCGGCTGCATGCTGGGCAAAGAACGCTGGAGAAGGACGGCAGTCCGATTCAGCTCGGCGGCCGGGCGCTTGATCTTCTGATCGCTCTGGTCGAGCGTGCGGGCACGGTGGTCAGCAAGAATGACCTGTTGGCCAAGGTATGGCCCGACATCATCGTCGATGAAGGCAGCCTCAGGGTTCAGATCGCGGGCCTTCGGAAAGCGCTTGGCGACGGCGAGGCGGGCGCGAGATACCTGACCACGGTTTCGGGGCAAGGCTACTGTTTCGTCGGACGGCTTTCGCATCCGAACGATCAGGAACAGTCCTCGATCGGACCGGTCTCCGAACCGCCCCACAATCTGCCGGCGCGGCCGATGCGAATGGTGGGACGCGACCAGACCGTTCGCGACATATCGGCCAAACTGAGGAGCGAGCGTTTCGTCACCGTCGTCGGCCCCGGCGGCGTCGGCAAGACCACGGTGGCGGTCTCCGTCGGCCATGAATTGCTCGAAGAGTTCGCCGGCGCGGTCCGCTTCCTCGACTTTGGGACACTCCATGACCCCGCACTCGTTCCAAATGTCGTCGCCTCGGCGCTCGGCCTCCTCGGCCAGGCCGGTGATCCCTCCGACAGTCTGGTGAACCTGCTTCGCGACAAGCGGATGCTGCTGATACTGGATTGTTGCGAGCATGTGATCGAGACATCGGCCGCGCTGGCCGAACGTCTCTATGCGGAGGCGCCGCAGCTCCATATCCTGGCCACCAGCCGGGAGTCGCTGCGGGTCGAGGGCGAGCATGTTCACCGTCTGCAGCCGCTCTTGAGCCCGCCTGATGACGCAGGCCTGACGGCCGCGCAGGCACTCGCCTTTTCCGCAGTCCAGCTATTCGTGGAGCGCGCGGCTGCGAGTGGCGGCCGTTTCGTCGAACTGAACGACGCGGACGCGCGCCTGGTCGGCGAGATCTGCCGCAGGCTGGATGGCATTGCACTGGCGATCGAGCTCGCCGCCAGCCGCGCCAGCGCCTCCACTATCAAGGACACGGTCGCGCTCTTGAACGACGCGTTCAAGCTCCTGGGCGAGGGACAGCACGCCGTGCTGCCACGGCATCAGACCCTGCGCGCGACGCTCGACTGGAGCTACAAGCTGCTGTCGGAGCCGGAGCGTATGGTGCTGCGGCGGGTGGCCGTGTTTGCCGGCACCTTCACCCTGGAAGCCGCCCGCTCGGTCGCGGGCGCAGAGGACGCTGACGATGGACAGGTGATCACGGCCGTTGCGAGCCTTGTTGCAAAATCCATGCTTGCGGCAGGGCCAAGCGGCACGTCGACGCGCTACAGGCTGCTCGATACGGCACGGGCCTATGCCCTGGAACGGCTTGCCGACAGCACGGATGCCGATGCGACGGCGCGGCGGCATGCCCGCTATTTCCTGCATCTGCTGCAAGAGATCGGCAACGGCTCGACCGCCTCATCGGAATCGAACCGCTTTGCGGCGATCGCCGACCAGTTCGGAAACATACGCGCGGCGCTGACCTGGTGCTTCTCCGAACGCGGCGACTGCGCAACGGGCGTCGCGCTGGCTGCGGCGGCCATGCCTTTTTTCCTCAAATTGTCCCTGTTCGCCGAGTGCCAGCTCTGGGCCAAGCGCGCGATCGCACAGCTTGAAGCGGCAAATCACAGCCCGAAATACGACCTCGACCTTCACTCCGCCCTGGGCCTGGCTTTGTTGCTCACAAAGGGGACCACCGACGACGTTCACGCCTTTCTGACGCGAGCGCTTCGAATAGCCGAAGAAATCGGCGACGTACCCAGCCAGCTTCGCCTGATCGAGCGGGTTCACGTGTTCCAGATGAGGGCGGGAAATTTCACGGAAGCCCTGGCGCTCGCCAAACGAGGCGAAGCCGTCGCGTCCGATCACGGCGACCGCATTAAACTTGCCCATATGCGGATTGCGCTCGGTGTCTCCTGCCATCTTGCTGGAGACGCGCGGCTGGCCCGGTCCTATGTGGAATCTGCGTTGTTGCAGTTGCCGGGATCGGAACCTGATGTCGATGATCCCCTGAACTACGACTACTTCAGTCGCGCACGGATCACCCTGGCTCGGATCCTGTGGCTTCAGGGATATCCCGATCAGGCGGTCGACACGGCGCGGCGAGCCATCGCCGACACGATGCGTATCGGTCATCCTGCCAAGCTCTGCATGGCGCTGCTTTGGGCATTCTCGATCTTTGTCTGGAACTCGGAGACGGAGAATTACGAAGAATACGCCGACAGACTTATCCTGGAGGCGAGCAAGCACGCGCTGGGGCCGTACCAGACGATTGGCTACGGGACAAAAGGCGTTGTCCTGGTGGCGCAAGGCCAGGTCGAGACCGGGATTGCGCTGCTGCGGGGCGCGCTCGAAGTCATGCACAGCCATCGATACGGCTCGCTCGCGGATTTCCGCATCGCGCTGGCGCAAGCGCTCGCCACCATCGGGCAGGAAAAGGAGGCGCTGGATACGATCGATCTGGCAATCGCCCGTGTCGGGCACAACAAGGATATGTTCTGCATGCCCGAGCTCCTGCGCGCAAAGGCGGACGTGCTGCTCTCCGCGAGGAGCCCTGATCTGGAGCAGGCAGAGCGCTGCCTCAAGGAGTCGATCGACCTGGCCCGGCGCCAATCGGCGCTCGCCATGGAGCTGGTTGCCGCGACCTGCCTCGCGAGACTTTGGCTCGGGCAGGATCGCGCCGCCGAGGCACGCCAGCTCCTCGCGCCGACCTATGCCCGCTTTACCGAGGGGTTCAACAGCCCCGCGCTCAGGGCGGCAAGGGCGCTATTGGATGAGCTGAGCTCGCAACATCCTGATACGTCGACGGACGCAAGACTGGCCGTTCGGGGGTAAGGCTCTGAACGCATTCGTCAGAATGCCGATTGATTTGCGTCCATCCGGCAACCGCGATCCTGCGAACTCGAAATGAAGGTGCAGATCCGAAAGACGCGAGCCATCCGATCCGGCATGGTCTGTCGCGTAAGCATTCAAGACCACCAGCTTGCGCCATGGGCTCGCAGCGCCCCTCCCAAGGCAACGAGCCCACGGCCGTCCTATCCCCCCGCCCCATCCCCGGGACGGCCCCCCTTTCCTCTCCATACATCATCCGCTTGCCGCGGCTTTCGCGGCTTGCCTTTCGAACGGGTTGCTGGCTCTGGCGAGAGACGATAGCGATAGCCTGGAGCAAGAAAAGTCATCACGCTTTTGGGAACCCGGCGTGGATCATGGCTCGTTCGCCGCAAGCCGCTCCCGTGATAGGAAACCCCGTCCAAACCGGCACCCTAATCCGGGCACAAATCATAGTTGGGCCAAAGGCGGCTCTCGCAGCAGGCAGGTAGCGCGTGCAGAGCGACAATAGCGATGAATCTGCACTGGCATTCGGACCATTCCGACTGCTGCCGAAAGCGCGACTGCTCGAAAAGGACGGCAATCCCGTACATATCGGAGGCCGCGCGCTCGACATCCTGATCTTCCTTGCCGAACGCGCCGGCGAGGTCGTCGGCAAACGGGAATTGGTGTCGCGGGTGTGGGCCGATGTGAACGTCGACGAAGGCAGCCTCCGCTTCCACGTCAGCGCGCTGCGCAAGGTGCTCGGCGACAGCGCGTCTGGCGCGAGATATGTCGTGAACGTTCCCGGCCGCGGCTATTGCTTCACCGCGCCGATCGTGCGTACGGAGACCGAGCCTGCCGCAACGCCGGCCGGTAGCCCTCCCCTTCCGGCGCAAATTGCCAGGATGATCGGGCGCACTGAAACGATCGAGAAGATTGCAGCCGAGCTCGCACGCCACCGCCTGGTCACGGTGGTCGGACCGGGCGGCATCGGCAAGACCACCGTCGCCCTGGCGGTGGGGCACCGTCAGCTTGGCGCTTTTGCCGGCATGGTCAGGTTCGTCGATTTCGGCTCGCTGCGGGACAAGCGCCTGGTGCCAAGCGCGCTGGCATCGGCATTGGGGCTTTCGGTCTCCTCCGACAATCCGCTGCCGAGCATGCTGGCGTTTCTGCGCGAGAAACGCATGCTGTTGATCTTCGACAGTTGCGAGCATCTCTTGGAAAGCCTGGCGATGCTCGCGGAAAGCATCATCCGCGAGGCGCCGGAGGTTTCCATCCTGGCAACCAGCCGCGAATCGCTGCGCGCCGAAGGCGAGCAGGTGCATCGGCTGTTTCCGCTGGATTGCCCGCCGGAGCGCGCCACCATCACGGCTCCCGACGTGCTGGCCTATCCCGCGGCGCAATTGTTTGTCGAACGCATCGCCGCGAGCCTCGGCGGGTTCGAGCTCGGCGATGCCGAAGCGCCGGTGGTGGCGGAAATCTGCCGCAAGCTCGATGGCATTGCGCTGGCGATCGAGCTCGCCGCCGGTCGCGTCAACGCCTACGGAATTCAGGGCATCGCCACGCTGCTCAACAGTCGCTTCTCGCTGTTGTGGCAGGGCCGGCGCACCGCGGTGCCCAGGCATCAGACGCTGAGCGCGGCGCTGGGCTGGGCTGGAGCTACGAGCTATTGACGCCTGCCGAAAGCGTTACGCTGCGCAGGCTGTCAGTGTTTGCCGGCACCTTTACGCTGGAAGCCGCCCTTG
Organism: Bradyrhizobium sp. 31Argb; assembly: GCF_043638955.1. Lineage (NCBI taxonomy): Bacteria > Pseudomonadati > Pseudomonadota > Alphaproteobacteria > Hyphomicrobiales > Nitrobacteraceae > Bradyrhizobium > Bradyrhizobium sp. 31Argb. The sequence continues at coordinate 28,138 of NZ_JBEGDB010000084.1, forward strand.
CGGTGGCGTCCGACGATGGGACCGACGAAGCCGAGGCGGTCGAGGCGATCGCAAACCTGGTGGCAAAGTCGCTGATCTCGCTGCCGTCGACGGCTCAGCCGGTGCGCTATCGGCTGCTCGACACGACGCGCGCCTTCGCGGCGGAAAAGCTTGCGGAAAGCGGCGAAGCCGCAAGGATATCGCGTAGTCACGCGATCTATTTCCGCGATCTCCTTGCGGGCATCGCGGCGAGAACAGCAGCATTCTCGACCGGCGACAGCTTCACTCCCTATGCCGATCATCTCGACAATGTCCGCGCCGCCCTCGATTGGAGCTTCTCCGACCAGGGCGACCGCGCGATCGGGATCGGGCTTGCCGCGGCGGCCGCCCAATTCTTCCTCCAGCTTTCGCTGCTGACGGAATGCCATCGCTGGGCGCGACAGGCGCTGGCGGGGTTTGATCCGCAAATTGCCGACCCGCGCCAGGAGATGGAGCTTCAGGCCGCGCTTGGCGTCTCCTTGATGTTCACGCAAGGCAACACCGAGGAAGTCCATACGGCCTTCACCCGCAGCCTGGAACTGGCAGAGTCCCATAACGACCTGCACTGGCAGCTCTGGCTGCTGCGGGAGCTTCACATCTATCTCACCCGGATCGGCGATTATCGTGGCGCGCTGGTGATGGGCGAGCGCGGCGTGGTGGTCGCCAGAACACTGAACGATGCCGCCGCCATCCGTACCGCGGAATGGATGCTCGGGGTCGCCAACCACCTGATCGGGAATCAGAACGACGCCGTCTTGCAGTGCGAGAGCGCCACGACCCATGATCCGTCTCGCCTGCACATCCACATGCAGCGTCTGGGATATGATGACCGGATCATTGCGCTGGTCGCTCTTGCACGGAGCCTCTGGCTGATTGGGCGCCCCGATCGCGCCATCGAGGCGGCGAGATATGCGGTCAGCGAGGCCGAGCGCACACAGCAGCCGCTCACGATCGGCATTGGCCTGATATGGTCGATCTACGTGTTTCTCTGGTTCGGCGATTGGGACGATGCCGACAAGCTGATCGAGCGTCTCATCAATCATGCGGCCAGCGCATTGCCTCATCAAGAATGTTACCGGAGAACTGACCGTCAGGATTGGGGCGGCGACACCGAATCGGATCGGTGTC
>NZ_JBEGDB010000085.1:0-29102 GCF_043638955.1 Bradyrhizobium sp. 31Argb
ATGGGTGCAACCGGCACCCGGCTTTCCCTGCGCCCTCTGATATCGAGGAGGGCGAAACGAGACGCAAAGCTCGGGCAGCTCATGCCGCGAGAACGCGCACTCGCATCCTCCCCGCTGTTTGACAATTGAATCAGACCTCACCTCGTCATTGCGAGCGGAGCGAAGCAATCCATCGCGCCGCGTGTGGGGGCATGGATTGCTTCGCTGCGCTCGCAATGACGTGGATAGCGCGGCGCACTCGCACCTATCCCCTCACCCTGAGGAGACCGCGCAGCGGTCGTCTCGAAGGGCGAGGCCACCGGCAGGGCCTCATCCTTCGAGACGCGGCGAAGACGCCGCTCCTCAGGATGAGGTCTGGCAGCGACGTAGGGTGGGCAAAGCGAAGCGTGCCCACCACCGCGCACGGAATGCTTGATGGTGGGCACGCTGCGCTTTGCCCACCCTACATCTCTGTTCAGCAAGCGAATGCCTTCAGCCCTGCGCGCGTTCGATATTGCCGCTGCGCGTCGGCACGCCGAATTCGCGCCGGCAGACATCGGCGAGCACCGCCACGCCTTCGCGGATCTGCTGATGCGAGGGGCTCGCGAAGCACAGCCGCAGCCGGCTGCCGGACCACGCTTTGTTGGTCGACCATTCCGGTCCCGGATTGATGGAGACGCCGGCGGCGAGCGCCGCCTGGTAGAGTTTCAGCGTATCGACATGATCCGGAAGCTTGACCCACAGAAAGATGCCGCCCCTCGGCTCCTCGAATTCCGCCACGGTGCCGAACTGCTCGTTCAGCGCCTCCATCAGCGTATCGAGCTTCTTGCGCAGGCCGCGCGTCAGCTCCGGCACATGGGTCGCAAAATGCGGCGCGCAATATTCGGCGAGCACCATCTGCTCCAGCGCGCCGGAGCCTGCATCGGTCTTCAGCGCCAGCATCCGCGACATCACCTCCCAGGGTGCGACGATGAAGCCGACGCGCAGGGCAGGCGCGATCGATTTCGAGAACGAACCGATATGGATCACGCCGCCATGCTGGCTCATGGCGTAGATCGCGGGCGGGCGCTCGCCGCTCCAGGTGAGGTCGGCGTAGCAATCGTCCTCGAAGATCGGCACGCCATACTCGCGCGACAGCTTCAGCATCTCGGCGCGGCGGCTCTGGGGCAGGATCGAGCCGGTCGGGTTCTGCACGGTCGGGATGGTGTAGATATATTTCGGCGTAATGCCGCGCCGCTTATGGTCGGCGAGCGCGGCAGCCAGCGCATCGATCCGGATGCCGTCCTGGTCGAGGGGAATGCCGACGGCGTTGACGCCGAGCCGCGTGAGCCGGTTCAGCGAGCCCTGATAGGTCTCCTGCTCGATCAACACGGTGTCGCCCCGCGCAAGCAGCGTGTGGTTGACGAGGTCGAGCGCCTGCAGCGAGCCCGAGACGATCAATATGTCATCGGCCGTGCAGACGATGCCGGCGTCGCGCTTGAGCTTGCCGGTGAGGAATTCGCGCAAGGGCCGATACCCCTGCGGGCCATGGGCGAGGTTGTAGGTCGCGAGCGCCTTGCCCTCGCGCTTCAACACCGCGTTGACCGCCTCGATCAGCCCGTCGACCGGAACCCCATCCGGATCGTTGTTGCCGCCGACGAAGCTGTACTTGGCAAGCCCGGTCCACTTGGCGGCCGCCGCCGGCAGGCCGGCGGGCAACAGCGGCGCGAAATCGAATTGGGTTGAGGCGGACATGGACATTTACTCCCGTGTTGTTGTCATTGAGAAGGCCCAAGTGAAGTGGAAGGCCCTCTTGCTAGTTCTTGCCGACGATCCTGATCGGTCGCCCCTGGCTGATGAAGGCATAATGCCCCGGGCCGACGCTGCCAACCATCAGCGCTTCGACCGCGGGTTCGGCGATCTCGCCGGCTGCGGCCCAGTCCACCACGAAATTGGCGCCGGTGCCGCCGCGCACGTCGGAAATGGGGATGAAGACCTCGATGGTTGCGAACGGCTTCAGCGCGATCGGCGCCTTGAGGTAGCTTTCAACCGGCTTGCCTTCGGTGTCGAAATAGGCGATCCGCTTCAATACGAGGGGCTTGGTCTCGGAGGTGTTGTGGACACTCAATGTCACCGAGAAATCGGCCCTGAGCCTGCCTTGGCTCATCGAGACACTGGAATAGACTGGGACATAGAAAGAGCCGGAAACGGCGAGATTCTCGGCGGGAACAGCCGTCAGCGAACTCGCAAAACCCTGCTCGATGCTGCCGTTTTGCGCCATGGAGGGGCGGGATGCGGTCAGCGATGCCAGAATCGCCAGAAACAGGCTAAGGGCGCGGATGTGACAGATTGCTCGTTTGACCCCCGTGCTTGGGTCTCTAGGTTGCGATGAGGAGAAGCCCCAAGACATGCATGAACTTATAGGTGATATTACTTTAAGCATCCTGTTCGCCTGGGTGCTCGGCCTGTTAGCTCATTTCTCCCGGCAACCCCTGATCCTGGCCTACCTTATCGCCGGGTTTTTGATTGGTCCATTCGGCACGGGTCTGGTCAAGTCCCAGGAATCGATCAGCGTCATATCAGAGCTCGGCCTGATCTTCATGCTGTTCATGATCGGGCTCGAGATCGACCTGAAGAAGATCGTCCGCGCCGGCAAGGTGATCCTGTTCGCGGCGGGCGGCCAGCTCCTGGGCGGCTGCCTGCTCGGCATCCTGTTTTTCGTCGGCATCGGGCTGTCGATGGGCGGCGGCGGCAAGTTCGACGCGCTTTATCTCTGCGTCGCCTGCGCGCTCTCCTCGACGTGATCATCGTCAAGGTGCTCTACGAGAAGCGCGAGCTCGATACGCTGCCCGGCCGCATCACGCTGGGCGTGCTGGTGCTGCAGGACATCTTTGCGATCCTGTTCCTCGCGGTGCAGCCGAGCCTCGACAACCTCCAGGTCGGCATCATCCTGCTTTCGATCCTGCGCGTCGGCGTGCTGGTGGCGACGGCGCTGGTGCTCAGCCGCTACGTGCTGCCACGGCTGTTCCAGCAGATCGCACGCCGCCCCGAGCTGATCCTCTTGGGCGCGCTCGCCTGGTGCTTCCTGATCGGCGAGGTCGCCGAACGCCTGCATCTGTCGCGCGAGATGGGCTCGCTGGTCGCCGGGGTGTCGCTGTCGACCTTCCCTTATGCGCTCGACGTCACCGCCAAGGTCACGACCCTCCGTGATTTCTTCATCACGCTGTTCTTCGTCGCGCTCGGGATGACCATCCCGGTTCCCGGCCTCTCGGTGATCGGGCTTGCGCTGTTGATTGCGGCGTTCACCGTAGTGAGCCGCCTGGTCACGACGTTCACGCCGCTCTATCTGATGAAGCAGGGCTTGAGGGCCAGCCTGCTGCCGGCGATCAACCTGGCGCAGATCTCGGAATTCTCGCTGGTGGTGATCCAGACCGGCGTCGCCGCCGGGCATATCTCCACTGCGACATCGAGCGCCGCCTCCTTCGCCTTCGTGGTGCTGGCGGTGTTGAGCACCTTCGCGATCACCAGGAGCAGCGAGATCACCCGTTCCCTGATCGGGCGGTTGAAGCGGATCGGGCTTCGCGACCTCGACCAGGTCCACCCTGCGGAAGGGGGCGGTCAGGAGGCCGGCCACGGCGAGAGCCGCCGGATCGTGATCCTCGGCTTTTTCCGCGCCGCCAGCGCCCTGCTCAGCCAGATCGAGCGGCAGAACGAAGCGCTGTTGGAGCAGATCAGCGTCATCGATTTCAACCCGCTGGTGTTCAGGACCTTGAAAGATCGCGGCCTGCAGGTGATCTATGGTGATATCAGCAATGTCGATACGCTGGTGCATGCCGGCATCGGCAAGGCCGAGATCATCATTCTGAGCGTGCCGGATTCGCTCCTGGTCGGCGCCAACAATGAGAAGCTGGTCCGCCATGTCCGGAGCCTCAATCCGACCGCCAAGATCGTCGCGACCGCCGATTTCCTGGCCGATGTGAACGATCTCTACGTGGCCGGGGCCGACTACGTGACGGTGACGCGGATCAGCGACGCGAGCGAGCTGTTCTCGGTGATCGAAGCCGCCGATGCCGGACTTCTGGAAGAGAAGCGCGCCGCGATGGATGCGCAGCTCGCCGAGCGACGGGAGGTGTTGCCTTGAGATACGGCCTGGTATGCCTGCCGACGCTGTTCTGGCCTGCGGATTGATGCTGGCGCGGGCTGCCGGTTCCGGCTAATGCACTGCCAGCAAAAAGCGAGATTTTGAAACATGGCCGATACGATCCAGGAAGTGTTGCAAGCCTTTGCGAAGGGCGAACTCGTCGTCGTCACCGATGACGACGACCGGGAAGGCGAGGGCGATCTGATCGTCGCCGCGTCGCTCTGTACCGCCGACAAGATGGCCTTCATCATCCGCCACACCTCTGGCATCGTCTGCGCGCCGATCACCACCGACGACGCGAAACGGCTGCGGCTCGACCCGATGGTCGCGCACAACGATTCCAGCCACACCACTGCCTTCACCGTCTCGATCGACTACAAGCCCGATGGCGGCACCGGCATTTCGGCAGACGAGCGCGCCTCCTGCTGCCGTGCGCTCGCCAATCCCAATGCCGGCGCCAATGATTTCGCCCGGCCGGGCCACATCTTCCCACTGATCGCCCGCGATGGCGGCGTGCTCCTGCGCTCCGGCCATACGGAAGCCGCGGTCGACCTCTGCAAGCTCGCCGGCCTGTCGCCGGTCGGCGTCATCAGCGAATTGATGAACGACGACGGCACGGTGATGAAGGGTGCGCAGGTCGCCCGTTTTGCCGCCGCCAACAACCTCAAGCACGTCACGATCGCCGACCTGATCGCCTATCGGCAGGCCCGCGAGAAGCTGATCGAGCGGGTCGCGACGTTTACGACCGACAGCCCGATCGGCCCGCTGCAGGGCTATGCCTACCGCTCGCCGTTCGACGAGATCATGCACGCCGCCTTCGTCTATAACGGCATCGGCGACGGCAAGAACGTGCTGACGCGGTTGCACAAGCCGAACATCGTCAAGGACATCTTCACCGGCGGGGCTCGCATGGAAGCCGTTCTGCGGCAGTTCAAGAAGGCCGGCCGCGGCGTGCTGGTTTACTTGCGCGACGGCGCCGCCGGTGTTCCCGTCGAGCCCGTCGGCGCGACGCAGACCGCGGAGGCCGATCGCAACCGGCAATGGCGCGAGGTCGGCGTCGGCGCACAGATCCTGCGCGATCTCGGCGTCACCTCGATCCGCAACCTCACCTCATCCGTGCACGACTACAAGGGATTGTCCGGTTTCGGTATCGAGATCGTCTCCAACGAGAAACTCGAAAGTTAATCGATACTGTCATTCCGGGGCGCGCGTAGCGCGAACCCGGAATCTCGAGATTCCGGGTTCGATGCTGCGCATCGCCCCGGAATGACGGTGAAGGGATCACCAATTGCGCTTCCACTCACGGCGCTTTAATTTAACGGGTAATTCCGAAACGACGATGCGAAAGGGATTTTCATGAGCGTGCGCCCCCAGGCCAAGGACAAGCCGGCAGCGGCTTCTTTCCAGTGGGATGATCCGTTCCTGCTCGATGACCAGCTCACCGAAGACGAGCGCATGATCCGCGACACCGCGCGCGCCTATGCGCAGGACAAGCTGTTGCCGCGCGTCATCAACGCCTATCTGGAAGAGAAGACCGACCGCGACATCTTCAACGAGATGGGGGAACTCGGCCTGATCGGCGTCACGCTGCCGGAGGAATATGGCTGCGCGAATGCAAGCTATGTCGCCTATGGCCTGGTGGCGCGTGAGATCGAGCGGGTCGATTCCGGTTATCGCTCGATGAACTCGGTGCAGTCCTCGCTGGTGATGTACCCGATCTATGCCTATGGCGATGAGAACCAGCGCAAGAAATATCTGCCCAAGCTCGCCACCGGAGAATGGGTCGGCTGTTTCGGCCTGACCGAGCCGGATGCGGGTTCCGATCCCGGCGGCATGAAGACCCGCGCCGAGAAGGTTTCCGACGGCTACCGGCTGACCGGCAGCAAGATGTGGATCTCGAACGCGCCGATCGCCGACGTCTTCGTGGTGTGGGCCAAGTCGGCCGCCCACGACAACCAGATCCGCGGCTTCATCCTGGAGAAGGGCATGAAGGGTCTCTCCGCGCCGAAGGTCGGCGGCAAGCTTTCGCTGCGCGCCTCCATCACCGGCGAGATCGTGCTTGATGGCGTGGTGGTTCCGGAGAGCGCGCTATTGCCCAATGTCTCCGGTCTCAAGGGTCCGTTCGGCTGCCTCAATCGCGCCCGCTACGGCATCTCCTGGGGCGCGATGGGCGCCGCGGAGGACTGCATGCACCGCGCGCGTCAATATACCCTCGACCGCAAGCAGTTCGGTCGTCCGCTCGCCGCCACCCAATTGGTGCAGAAGAAGCTCGCCGACATGGAGACCGAGATCGCGCTCGGCCTGCAGGCCTCGCTTCGCGTCGGCCGGCTGATGGACGAGGGCAAGATGGCGCCGGAGATGATCTCCATCGTCAAGCGCAACAATTGCGGCAAGGCGCTCGACATTGCCCGCATGGCGCGCGACATGCACGGCGGCAACGGCATCCAGATCGAATACCACGTCATGCGCCACGCCGCGAATCTGGAAACCGTGAACACCTATGAAGGCACTCACGACGTCCACGCGCTGATCCTGGGCCGCGCCATCACCGGTATCCAGGCGTTTTCGTAAGCGCTGAAGTTGTGGAGCGATATGTAACCCCTTGCTCCGTCATGGCCGGGCTTGTCCCGGCCATCCACGTGTGAGCTTCCGGAAAGAAAGCGCGTGGATGCCCGGGACAAGCCCGGGCATGACGGAATCAGCGTCAGGTGTTTAGCCATGGCCGACAACGACGACATCCCGTTCAACCGCGATTTTCCGCTTCAGCCCGGCGTGGTCGACGAAGCCCGCCCCGGCGTGCGGCGCGTTCTCTGCAACAATCCGAGCGCGTTCACCTTCACCGGTACGGTCAGCTACATCGTGGGCAAGGGCAATGTCGCGATCATCGATCCCGGTCCGGATGATGAAGCGCATGCCAGGGCGCTCTTGGATGCCGTGCGCGGCGAGACCGTGACGCATATCCTGGTCACCCACACCCATCGCGACCATTCGCCGAACACCGCGCGGATCAAGCAGGCGACCGGCGCGCCCGTTTATGCCGAGGGCCCGCACCGCGCCTCGCGGCCGCGGTTCGAGAGCGAGAAGCATAATCCGGAGTCTGGGGCCGACCGCGACTTCAGGCCGGACGTCGAGGTCAAGAACGGCGACGTGATCGAAGGTTCCGGCTGGGCGCTGGAGGCGGTGGCGACGCCGGGCCATACCGCCAATCATCTGGCGTTCGCCTGGCCGGAACGCGGCATCAATTTCGTCGGCGATCACGTGATGGGCTGGTCGACCTCGATCGTGGCGCCGCCGGACGGATCGATGATCGACTACATGGCTTCGCTGGAACGGCTGGAGCAGCGGCCCGAGGAACTCTATTTCTCCGGCCATGGCCCCGAAATTACCGAAGGGCCGCGCTACGTCCGCTTCCTGGCGCGACACCGAAAGGCGCGCGAAGCCTCGATCCTGCATCGTCTCGCCAAGGGTGAGGCCGATATCCCGACCATGGTGCGCGCGATCTATATCGGCCTCGATCCGCGGCTAACCGGCGCTGCCGGCTATTCGGTGCTGGCGCATCTGGAGGATCTGGTCGCCCGAGGGATCGTCACGACCGACGGCGATCCGGTGATCGGAGGAACGTACCGGCTGGCGTGAAGCGCAAAATGACGGATGGGGCGCTCCATCCGCCATTCACTTGCGTCGCGCGCGTCAGTGCGTCACCAGCGGGCAGCCGCCCTTGTCGAGCGGACGGAACGCTTCGTCGCCGGGCACGGTGGCGAGCAGCTTGTAGAGGTCCCATTCGCCCTTGGACTCCGAGGGCTTCTTCACCTCGAACAGGTACATGTCATGCACCATGCGCCCGTCGATCCTGATTTTTCCGTTCTTGGCGAAGAAATCGTTCACCGGAGTCGCCCGCATCTGCACCATCACCTTCGGCGCCTCGTCGGTGCCGATGGCCTCGATCGCCTTCAAATAATGCATCGTCGCCGAATAGAGCCCGGCCTGGATCATGGTCGGCATGTGCCCGACCTTCTCGTTGAAGCGCTTTGAGAAGGCCCGCGTCTCGTCATTCATGTCCCAATAGAAAGCGTCCGTGACGATCAGGCCCTGGGTTGCCTGGATGCCGAGCGAGTGCGTGTCGGTGATCTCCTGCAGCAGCGCGATCATCTTCTGGCCGCCCTGGGTGATGCCGAACTCGGCGGCCTGCTTCAGCGCATTGGTGGTGTCGCCGCCGGCGTTCGCGAGCGCCACGACCTTGGCCTTCGAGGCCTGCGCCTGCAGCAGGAAGGAGGAGAAGTCGGAGGTGTTGAGCGGGTGGCGCACCTCGCCGAGCACCTTGCCGCCGCTTTCCTTGACGACGTTGGCTGCGTCGCGCTCGAGCGCCATCCCGAAGGCATAATCGGCGGTGACGAAGAACCAGGTGTCCTCGCCGCGCTTGACCATCGCCTTGCCGGCGACGTTCGACAGCGCATAGGTGTCGTAGGTCCAGTGCACGGTGTTCGGCGAGCAGGCGACGCCGGTGAGGTCGGACGTGCCGCCGCCGGAATTGATATTGATCTTGTTCTTCTCGCGCGTCAGCGCCGAGATCGGCAGTGCGACCGAGGAGGTCGGCACGTCGAAGATCGCATCGACCTTCTCGTTATCGTACCAGTTCCTGGCAATGGCGACGCCGACGTCCGGCTTGTTCTGGTGATCGGCGAAGACCACCTCGACCGGCTTGCCCTTCACCTTGCCGCCGTAATCGGCGACCGCCATCTGCACCGCGGCGACCGAGCCCTTGCCGGTGGCATCGGCATAGAGGCTGGACATGTCGGTGAGCACGCCGATCCTGACCACGTCGTCGGAAATCTGGGCATTGGCGGCGCCGCCGGAAGCGGCAAGCGCGAGACCCGCCGCAAGGGCGGCCGCAAGCGGTTTCATCGTTTCTTCTCCCTGGCTTCTTGTGGAGGATTATCATTAACGCCGCCAGTTCTATCCGGTGCCATTAGGGCGGCAAAGCCCGGGACCGCGAACAAGGCCGCAGGGGAGGTTTGCACGCGCGCAGCCCGCAGCCCGGGTGGAGCGGAACGCGCAACCCGGGACGTCCGCATTCGCATTCACGAGCGGTCCCGGGTTACGCTGTCGCTCCACCCGGGCTACGGCAGTCCCCGCAAGAGCGGGGCGAGGGAGAACCTCAAAACGCCGGGAGCTTGCTGATGGAAACGTCGATTGCGCCTTCGGTTTCCACGATTACGCGCAGCGTCTTGGAATCGAAGGCGATGCCGGCGAGTCGCAGGCTCGTGATCTCGGTCGAAACCTTCACGCCGTCGTCGTTCTTCTGGTAATCGGCGATCGCAGCGGCGAGCTTCTCGCGGGCGTTGCTCGCGAACGGCTTCAGGTCGACGGTCATCTTCTCCGCGAGTGCCCGCTGCAACTGTGGCACCGCAGCGCGCGCCGCAGCACCCAGCAGGCCGAAAGCGGCCTCGGATTCGACCGCCAGCTCGATATCGGTCAGCCGCACGATCTGCTGCGCCTGATCCAGCACCGGCCGTCCCCAGATGTGCACGGTGGCCTCAGCGCCGAAGCCGAAGAAGCTCTTCTTCTCCTTTGCGTTCACCAACACCGAGACCAGAAGGCGATCGCCGGAGGCCGCTACGCTCGCGTGCTTCACCGTGACGTCAACCGGACCGGAGCCATCCTCCGGGAAGGTCTTGCCGGCGAGCTGCGCCTCCAAGAGTTTTGTCAGCGACACAAAGGACATGTCGACGGGCATGCCGATGCTGACATGGCCCGGCGTCTGCGGTCCGATCAGGATCGTCGCCGGGAACGGGCAGTCTGGCTTGGTCGGCGCCTCCGTGATCCGGGTCTCGGCTTCGATGCCGAGCGTCAGCGTCACCGCGGACGCGTCGACACGCGGCTGCGCCGCCAGCGCACGGATCGGGCGAAGCTCCAGCCACAATGGCGGCATGTTTGGGACGGCACCCGCACCCTGCAGCGGGATCGAGCGGCAGGCTTTCGCCCATTGCGCGCGCGCATTCTGCTCGAAGGTCGGATCGTTGCGCATCTTCGTCCGCACGGCGGTCAACTGGTCGGCGACGGTCTTGTCGATCAGCGGCTTGACCTGCGCCGGCACGTTGACGCGGACGCCTGCGACCGACAGGCCGGTGTCGCCGAGATTGACCTGCGCCTGGAGATTCGGCTCGATGCGCCAGGCCGCGGCCAGCCGGGGGCGCGAGGTCACGACCACATTGCCTTTGATCTCGGCGTTAGCATTGATCTGCTTGATGTTGATGTCACCGATCTGCTTGGCGGCATTGGCGCCGAGCAGGCTGCCGAGCACATCGCCGATCGCGCCCGTCGCCTTCGCCGACAGCGAGCCCGTGACGTTCAGCGCACCCGTCAGCGGCGTGGAGAGCGACAGTACGTCCTCCGCTCCGGTCGCCACGATTGGCCCACGCGAGGCGGTCCAGCCGATATCGGCATTCTGCAGGATCTGCGGCACCGGATTGTCGGCCTTGCCGTTGAAATTCTTCGGCGTGCCCCGGTCGGCGACGTCGCGGATCGCCGATAGCGCAACGGCGACCGGTGCCATCACCACCGAGCTGCGCGGCGCCGGTGGCAGCGGCGGCAATTCGGCCAGCGGCGGTGCCGGTACCGCGGCGTGCGGCGACAGCCAGTCCATGGCCTTCAGGCTGATCAGGAACGACGCCGCAATCACCGCGACGCCAATCAGTATCATCTTCGAACGCATCGGCAGACGCATCATCCCCCTCGGATCGAGAAGCCCCCGATTCGCTTATTATAGGGAAGGGAAAAGATGCACCAGTGCGGCGGATCGGTGTCCGCGCCGCGGCGCTTCTGGGCCGGGCGCCGTTTGGTTGAACATAGCCTGTGCGTAGCCCGGGTGAAGCGTCAGCGTAACCCGGGACCAGCGGCAAACGTTGATGCAGATGTCCCGGGTTACGCGTTCGCTCCACCCGGGCTACGAGAGCCCGCGAAATGAAAACGGCCCCGGCCAATGCCGGAGCCGCTCTTTAATCCAGTCTTTCGATGCTTACCGCACCGTCGTACCGAGATCGGCGCGGCGGTCGGTCATCGGCAGCACGATCACCCTGGTTCCGACGTTGACCCGGGAATAGAGGTCGATCACGTCTTCGTTGATGAGCCGCAGGCAGCCGGAGGAAACGTGGGTGCCGATCGTCTCCGGGGCATTGGTGCCGTGGATGCGATAGACGGTGCCACCGAGATACATGGCGCGGGCGCCGAGCGGGTTGCCGGGACCGCCGGCCATGTGGCGCGGCAGATAGGGCTGGCGGGCAATCATTTCCGGCGGCGGGGTCCAATCCGGCCATTCCGCCTTCTTGGTGATGGTCTGGACGCCGGACCAGGTGAAGCCGTCGCGGCCGACGCCGATGCCATAGCGCAGCGCCTGGCCGTTCCCGAGCACATAATAGAGATAGGTGTGCGGGGTATCGATGATGATCGTGCCGGGCGCTTCACGCGTCGCGTAATTGACGACCTGGCGGCGCAGGCGCGCGGGCAGTTCGAACCGGCCCTCGCCCTGGGGCGGCGCAGCCTCGACGGAGGGCGGCGGGGCAGCTTCGGTCGGCGGCGTCATGAGGAACGGGAAGAACGGCAGCGGAGCGGCCGAGCTCGATGTGGAAAAACCAATGGTGCCGATCGCCAGCGCGCCCAATGCGGCGGCGGCAAGACGCGAGTTTCGCTTAATGGAATTAAACATTGTCGACCCCTGTCTGACTACACCCTGTGGCGCCGTTTGCGGTGTGGCGCCTCGTTGACGCCATCCAGTACAGGTCAAGCGTTTCGGGACGTTTGCACGAAATCGCCAAAATGGTTTCGTGGGGGTAAGGATTTGTTTCGTTAAGATTTCGTCGCCGCCTGCCCGCGGGTTGCCCAACCTACGTTCTTGACTCGCCGTTTGCGTCGCGGGCAAACTGTTGGTCCAATTAAAAGAAAAACAAACGCATCAGGCAGAAAAGGCCTGTTGTGGCAGGGAGTTTAGAAATGAAGCCATTCTTGAAATGGCTCGCAGCCGCGAGCATTCTCGGTCTCGGTATTTCCGCCCAAACCCTTTAGCCCAGCAGCCCATCCGTATAGGTGTGCCGACCTCCATCCAGCTCCAGGTCGGGCGCGACACCCAGAATGCAGCGAAGCTGGCGGCCGACGAGATCAACGCCAAGGGCGGCGTGCTCGGCCGCAAGCTTGAGATCGTCGTCGCCGACGAGACCGAGAACCCCGAGCAGGGGATCGCCGCGATCAAGAAGCTCACCGCCGACGACAAGGTGGACGTGCTGATCGGCGGCTACACCTCCGGCGTCACGCTGGCGCAATTGCCGCACATCTCCCGCGCCAAGACCATCTATATCGGCGTCGGCGCTGCATCGCCCGCGATCACCGCGAAGGTGAAGGCCGACTACGACAATTACAGATATATTTTCCGGGCCTTCCCGATCAACGCGGCGCACCAGGCCCGCGCGCTTGTCGACTTCATCAACGGCAAGCTCAAGGACGACATGAAGTTCACCAAGATCGCGATCGTCGGCGAAAACGCGAAATGGGTGCAGGATCTGGTGCCGATCCTCAAGAAGGGCGCGATCGAGGGCGGCTCCGACGTGAAGCTCGCCGAATTCTTCGACACCTCGACCTCGGACTTCTCGCCGCTGTTTGCCAAGGTCAAGGACAGCGGCGCGCAATACCTGATCGTGATCCTGTCGCACGCCTCGTCGGACGTGTTCGTCAAGCAGTGGCATGACGCGCAGGTTCCGATTCCGATCGGCGGCATCGACGTCAAGAGTCAGGACGCCGACTTCTTCACCCGCGTCGGCGGCAAGGCCAACAGCGAAACGGTGGGCATGTTCGCGATCCGTGCGCCGCTGACGCCGAAGACCATTCCGTTCTGGGATGAGTTCGTCAAACGCTACGGCACCGCGCCTGTCTACACCGGCATCGGCGCCTATGACGCGGTCTACGTCTATGCCGACGCGGTTGCCCGCGCCAAGTCGACTGAAGCCGACGCCGTCATCAAGGAGCTCGAGAAGACCGACCATGTCGGCATCGCCGGCAAGCTGGTGTTCGATGAGCTGCATGACGTCAAGACCGGCCCCGGCCTGCAGAATCTGCTGTTCGTGCAGTGGCAGCCGAATGGCGAGCGCGTCGTGGTCTGGCCAAAGGAATCGGCCACCGGCAAGATGATCGCTCCGCCCTGGATGAGCAACTGATCGCGTCTGTTCTCGCTGGTCGATCGGCCCACCTGGTGTGGCCGGTCGACCAGAGCTTCGGTTCTGATTGGATCAGAACCGAAGCCCTGGACCCTTATTTTGACGCGTTTTCTTCACGCGAACCGGTACCCACTTCGCTCGAAAACGCTCTAACGCGGCGACGCGCGCTCTCGCGACCTTCGACAGGGATAGCATGCTTGAAATTCTGATCTATGGCGCGGTGTCGAGCGCGATCTATGCCATGCTCGCGGTCGGCTTTACGCTGATCTTCGGTGTGGCGCGGATTCTCAACCTCGCGCATGGCGCGTTCTACGCGCTCGGCGCCTATGCGGCCTACGTCTTCACCGGCCTGTTGCATTGGCCGTTGTTCATCGCAGCACCGCTCGCGGTGCTTTTCGTCGCGCTGTTCGGCGTGTTGATGGAGCGGTTCCTGGTCCGTCCGCTGCGCTATTCGCAGCTTGCGGTGCTGATGATCACGCTCTCGGTGTCGCTCGCGGTCGAGCAGGGGCTGTTCATCACCTTCGGTTCCGAATACCGCAATGTGCCGTCCTTCGTGGCGGAGAAGATTTCCATCGGCGGCGTGGACATCGGCGGACAGCGTCTGCTCGCACTGATCGCCGGCGTGCTGGTGCTCCTTCTATTGTGGCTGTTCATCCAGCGCACGCGGCTTGGGGCTGCCATCCTCGCGGTGTCGCAAGATCCGGAGGCCGCGCAATATATGGGCATTCCCACCAACCGCATCTTCTCGGTCGTGATGGCGATCTCGGCCGGCACCGCGGCGCTCGCGGGCGTCCTGGTCTCGCCGTTCCTCACGGTGCAGCCGACCATGGGACTGCTGCCGATGGTGAAGGCGTTCGCCATCGTCATCGTCGGCGGGCTCGGATCGATCCCGGGCAGCATCCTGGCCGCGCTCCTGCTCGGCTATTCCGAGACCATCGTCGCCTACCTCATTTCGTCCTCGTGGACCGAATTGGTGTCGCTGGTCGCCGTGGTCACGACATTGATGATCAAGCCGTCCGGATTGCTCGGCCGGCGGGCGGCGTTCTGATGAAGCAGCTTTCCATCATCGATCTGTCCGGCGCCGTCGTCGTTGTGGCGTTGCTGGCGCTTGCGCCGGTGCTGCTCAACAGCAACTATTTCACCGGCGTCCTCACCGTCTGTGTGATCTACGCGATCTGGGCGGCGAGCTGGGACTTCATGTCCGGGCTCACCGGCCGCGAGAATTTCGGGCACTCGCTGTTCATCGGCGCCGGCGCCTATACCGCGGGCTTCCTCGCCACCGCCTGGTACGCCAATCCCTGGTACAGCCTGCCGACGGCGGTGGTGGTCGCGGTCGCCTTCAGCCTGATCGTCGGCTTCCCGACGCTGCGGCTGCGCGGGCCATATTTCGCGCTCGCCATGCTGTCGGCCTCCGCCATCATGCAGCGGCTCTGCCTGATCTTCTGGGAGTATAGCGGCGGCGAGGAAGGGCTCTACGGCCTCGATCCGTTGATCCAGTCGCCGCTGCACTACTACTGGTTCGTGCTGGCGATCCTGGTCGCGGCAGTCGCAATCCTCACCGCGCTGGCGCAATCGCATTGGGGGCTGTTGCTCCGCGCGATCCGCGGCGATGAGGCGACCTGCCAGGCCGCCGGCATCAACGTCACCTTCTACAAGATCGCCTCGCTGACGATCAGCGCGGCCTTCGCCGGCCTCGGCGGCGCGCTCTACGCGCATTACCAGTTGCAGGTCAGCCCGCCGTTGTTCTCCGTCGTGGTGTCGATCACGGTGATCATCATGGTCTATGTCGGGGGCATCGGCTCGATCTATGGGCCGGCGCTTGGCGCAATCATGCTGACGCTGTTGACCGAGCTCCTGCGCTCGTTCGGCGAATACCGGCTATGGGTCTATACGCTGACCTTGATGCTGATCCTGTTCTTCCTGCCCAACGGGCTGATCGCACCGCTATGGCGGCGGCTGACGGAGCGCTTCCGATGAGCGCCATCCTTGAGGTGAAGGACCTCTCCAAGCGCTTCGGCGGCCTCACGGCAACGAAGAACGTCAGCTTCTCGCTCGAGCCAGGCGAGCTCACCGGTATTCTCGGACCGAACGGCGCCGGCAAGACCACGCTGTTCAACCTGCTGACCGGGTTCATCGCCGCTGACACGGGCAGCGTCCTGTTCGAGGGACAGGAGTTGCGGGGATTGGCACCGCACAAGATCGTCAACCGCGGCGTCGCTCGGACCTTCCAGCTTACGCGTCCCTTCCTCGGTATGACGGTGCTGGAGAACGTCGTGGTCGCCTGCTTGTCGCCGCGGGCACGCGAAGCGCACGACAAGGAGGCTCGTGCGCAGGAGCTGCTCGACCAGGTTGGGCTCGGCGTCAAGGCGCGCGAGCCGGTCGAGACGCTGCCCTATGGCGACCTGCGGCGACTGGAGATCGCGCGTGCGCTCGCCACCAAGCCGGACCTCTTGCTGCTCGACGAACCCTTCGCGGGGCTCGGCAGCAGCGAGATCGAGCCGCTGGCGCAACTGATCAAGCGGCTGCATCGCGAGCAGAAGCTGACGATCCTCTTGATCGAGCACAAGCTGCGCGAGTTCATGGCGCTGGTCTCTCGCGTGATCGCGATCGATTTCGGCGAGATCATCGCGATTGCGCCGCCGGCCGAGATCGTGCGCAACCCGCGCGTGATCGAGGCCTATATCGGGAAGACGGAGGCCGCGCATGCCTCTGCTTGAAGTCGCAGATCTCAGCGTCCGCTACGGCAAGGCGCTGGCCGTCGAGCAGGTCAGCGTCACCGTCGACAAGGGCGAGCTGGTCGGCGTGCTCGGCCCGAATGGCGCCGGCAAGACCACGCTGTTGAAAGCAATCTCGCGCGCGATTCAGTCGACCGGCACGCTGAAGTTCAAGGGCGAGACGCTGGAGCGCCTGCCGCCCTACGACGTCGTCGCGCGCGGCATCTGCCACTGCCCCGAGGGTCGGCGATTGTTCCCCGAATTGTCTGTGCTGAAGAATCTGCAGCTCGGCGCCTATCTCAGGAGCAACAAGGCCGAGATCGCCGAAGACCTCGAACGCGTCTTCACGCTGTTCCCGGTCCTGAAGGAACGCCAGCAGCAGCAATCGAGCACGCTGTCGGGTGGCGAGCAGCAGATGGTGGCGATCGGCCGCGCCATGATGGGCCGCCCCGAATTGCTGCTGCTCGACGAGCCCTCGGTCGGCATCGCGCCGCGGCTGAAGGGTCTGATCTTCGACGCCATCGAGAAGATCAGGAAGGACGGCACCGCGATCCTGATCGTCGAGCAGGACGCCACCGCGACCTTGCGCATCGCCGACCGCGTCTACGTGCTCGAGCACGGCCGCACCGTCCGTGAAGGCCGCGCGAAGGATTTGGCGGGCGACGAATATATCAGGCAGGTGTATCTCGGCGTTTGAGTCCGTAGCCCGGGTGAAGCGCAGCGTAACCGGGACCGCTCGTAAATGCGGATGCAGGCGTCCCGGGTTGCGCTGCGCTCCACCCGGGCTACGGCATCGCTCGCATTCGCGGCGCGTCCGGCGGCGCGATGCCGAGCATGGCGCGGCGGTCGGCGACGGCGTGATGGAGCTGGTCGAGCGCGAGCCCGATCGCGGAGAGGTCGCCTTCCTCGATCGCGCCGTCGTCGTAGCAGTCGAGCGCCTCGCGCAGTACGCCATCGGCCTCGCCCTGCATCTTCTCGAGCGCTTCCGGCGTCTCCCCCTGCCGCACCTTGGTGATCAATTCGAGCAGGCTGTCGCGATGATTCAGATAGCGATCGCGCTCGTCGCGGCGCCAGGCATGCCGCAGCCAGGCGCCGACCGATCCCAGGCCTGACAGGCCCAGGATCGCGAACCAGATGTAGTCGCTGTATTTGTCCATGAAGGTGCGCTCGGTGCCGTCGATATAGGCGGCTGCACCCGGATGCGCCGGCAGTGCTGCGTCCTTGTCGGTGTCGGGCTTCTCGATGTTCGCGGCCGCCGGCACGTCGCGCGCGAGCTGCTGGCGCACGTTGAAGAGCTGGCGGACGAAAGCGCCGATCGCGGTGTCCGAGAATGAATGCAGCGCGATGATGAGATGGTCGACGCTGACGGTCTCGACCTTGTCGTCGGGCCAGGCCGGCGAGGATGAAAAGATGCTTCCCGCGATCTCGGCCGATTCATAGAGCGGGTGCTTCGCGGCGATTGCCTCGGAAACGTCGATCGGCAGGAACTTCGGCTGGCCGCGTGCGGCCGCCGTCGCGGCGATTGCGCCCGCGGTGATCTTGCTGTCGAGCGGGCCGACCGCCATGTAGGCGTCGAGCGTCATATCGCGCGCCATTTCGGCGGTCTGGTTGATGGCGAATTGCGTCACCGCGACCTTGTCCGGATTGACGCCGGACTCGCGCAGGATCACGCGCAGCAGCGTGACATTGGCATCCGTCCGTCCGATCACGCCGACGCGATGGCCGTCGAGATCGTCGAGGCTCTTGATCTTTGGCGTCGGCGGTCGCCTCGATCCCTTCGCGCGCAGGCCGGAAGGCGCCCACAGCACCACGACATTCTTGCGCAGGATCGCGACCGCATCGGCGTTGGCGGGCAGATTGAGGTCGGCGCGCGCCACCGCCATGTCCGCTTTCGAGCTGGTCAATGCCGCGATGCTTTCCGCGGCGTTCTCCGTCACTACCGTCGACAGGCGCACCGGGCTCTGATCGCGGGCGAAGGTCTGCGCCAGCGCCTGGATCAGCTTCTGGTCGTCGCTGCCGGGAGGGGCGACCGCGATCGTCAGGGTAACGGGCCGCACGAAATAATAGAGCGTGCTGGCGGCAACGCCGAACAGGAGGAGGCCGGCCGCGAGGATCAGCAGCGAATAGTTTTTTCGCTTCCGCCGCGGGCGCTTTGGAGCCGAATCTTCGCGCGTCTCTGACATCGTTCTGTCATGTTAGCCGAAAAAGCGTGTGAGCTGCCCGAAAAACCTTCCTTACAGATCGATGACGTCATACGCCTGAAATATCAATGTCAGAACTTCTGACCCGAAGAATCATTAACGCTTCGGGTTTTCGAGATGCGGATATTAGTTGCAACCGACGCCTGGCATCCGCAGGTCAATGGCGTGGTGCGCACGCTGACGTCACTGCAGCGTAGCGCGGCAGGGCTCGGCGCCGAGATCACTTTCCTGACACCGGAAGGGTTTCCGTCCGTGGGCGTGCCGACCTATCCGGGGCTGCGCATGGCGCTGCCGAACCGGCGCGAGATCGCACGGCGGATCGAGTCGGCCGAGCCGGAGGCGATCCATATCGCGACCGAAGGCCCGGTCGGCTGGGCGGTGCGCGGTTATTGCCTGCGCCACAAGCTCGCTTTCACGACCTCCTACACGACGCGCTTTCCGGAATATGTGTCGGTCCGCACGGGGCTCCCGGCCAGCGTCGGCTACTGGCTCCTGCGCCGCTTCCATGCGGCTGGCGCCATGACGATGGTGGCCACCGTCTCGCTCCGCCAGGAGCTGGCCGAGCGCGGTTTTCGCAAGCTCGGCTTCTGGACGCGCGGCGTCGATACCGAATTGTTCAATCCCGATCATCCGGCCAAGCTCGATCTGCCACGGCCGATCTTCATGGCCATGGGCCGCGTGGCGGTGGAGAAGAATCTCGGAGCGTTCCTGTCGCTGGATCTGCCGGGTACCAAGGTCGTGGTCGGCGACGGCCCGCAGCGAGCGGAACTCGAGCGCAAATATCCGAACGTCGTCTTCCTCGGCGAGAAGACCGGGCAGGACCTCACCTCGCATCTCGCTGCAGCCGACGTGTTCGTGTTCCCGAGTCTCACCGACACCTTCGGCGTGGTTCAGCTTGAAGCGCTGGCTTGCGGCACGCCGGTCGCGGCGTTTCCGGTCACCGGCCCGAAGGACGTGATATCGGATCATCCGATCGGCGCCATCGATGACGATCTGCGCAGCGCGTGCCTGCGTGCGCTCACGATGTCGCGAGAGGCGTGCCGGAACTTCGCGCTGCAGCGTTCCTGGGAGAACAGTGCGCGGCAATTCATCGGCAATCTCTCGGCGTTGCAGCCGAGCAGGGTGTTGCGTCCGGCCCGGCGCGTCGCCGGCCGGAGCGCGGTGCAAGGTTAATCGAAGCATGATCCGGAAAAGTGGGAACCGGTTTTCCGAAGAGATCATGCTTAAACAAGAGGAGAGAGCGGGATGAAGAGTCACCCCGCTCTAGAACTAGAAGGCGTATCTTCGATGGCAGACAACATCATCAAACTCGACGGAAGCAGCCAGTTGGATTTTGATCGCGAGACGGTCGAGCAGGCTTATGACCGCTGGGCTCCGGTCTACGATCTCGTGTTCGGCGGCGTGTTCAAGAAGGGCCGGGCCGCGGCGATCCAGGCCACCAACAAGATTGGCGGCCGTGTGCTCGAGGTCGGTGTCGGCACCGGCATTTCGCTGCCGCTTTACGCGCCGCATGTCCGCATTTTCGGTACCGATATTTCGGAAGCGATGCTCGACAAGGCGAAGAAGCGCGTTGCCGAGCTCGGCCTGAAGAATATCGAGGGGCTCGCGGTGATGGACGCCGAGAAGCTCGAATTCCCCGACAACTCGTTCGACGTGGTGATGGCGCAATATGTCGTCACCGCCGTGCCGAATCCGGAAGCGGCGCTCGATGAATTCGCACGCGTGCTGCGCCCGGGCGGTGAGCTCATCATCCTGACCCGCGTCAGCGCCGATGCCGGCGTGCGCCGCTTCATCGAGCAGAAGCTGCAGCCGGTCGTGCGTCCGCTCGGCTTCCGCACCGCCGAGTTCGCCTGGTCGCGCTACACCAAGTGGCTTGCCGGC
This sequence comes from Bradyrhizobium sp. 31Argb, assembly GCF_043638955.1. Lineage (NCBI taxonomy): Bacteria > Pseudomonadati > Pseudomonadota > Alphaproteobacteria > Hyphomicrobiales > Nitrobacteraceae > Bradyrhizobium > Bradyrhizobium sp. 31Argb. The sequence goes on from NZ_JBEGDB010000085.1 coordinate 20,096, forward strand.
GCCAAGGGCGTGGAGCTGGCGGAGCGCCGCCTGATCCCGCCGCTCGGCCATTTCTCGCTGGTCCGCTTCCGCAAGGCTGAGGTGGCTAAAGCCGCGTAGGCCTGCCCGACCCTCATGGTGAGGAGGCACGCAGCGCCGTCTCGAACCATGAGGCCCCCGCTGGTGGCCTCATCCTTCGAGACGCGCGTTCCGCGCTCCTCAGGATGAGGGGATAGGGTCTCACACCCGTTGCTCCGTTGGCTCCGTTGCGTCACCGCGTCGCTGCACACTGTCATATGTCATTATGATGATGTCACACGCCGTACATCGAATCTCTGTAAGCACGTCCCGAAATCCTCTTGGGGGAAAGAATGTTCAAGAATTTTCTGCAGGAACTGCGTACCCAGCGCTGGGATGACCACCGCTACTATCATCACAGCCGAATCAATCAGAGCCTGCACTTCGTCAGCGCCCTGAGCTTCCTGTTCGCCTATGTGATGCTGTTCTTCGATCCGGCGATCTCGGCGCTGGTCGGCTGGCTGGTCTCGATGACCTCGCGCCAGGCCGGTCACTTCTTCTTCGAGCCGCGGGGTTACGACCACATCAATCAGGCCACCCATGAGCACAAGGAAGAGATCAAGGTCGGCTACAACCTGCAGCGCAAGGTCGTGCTGATGGCGATCTGGGCCCTGTCGCCGCTGGTGCTCTTCGCCGATCCAACCCTGTTCGGCCTGTTCACGCCCTGGGAGACGGTGTTCGACTTCACCCGTCAGGTCGCCAAGATCTGGCTCGCGGTCGGCATCGGCGGACTGCTCTTCCGCACCGTGCACCTGTTCTTCATCCGCGATATCGAGACCGGTCTCGTCTGGATGACCAAGATCATCACCGACCCCTTCCACGACCTGATGCTCTATCACAAGGCGCCGCTCGCGCTCCTGAAGGGCGAGCTGATCGATCCCGGCCTCCACCTGGCCGGCGAGTTGGAAGAGAAGCACGCCTGAGCGCCTGCTGCCGACAACAAATTGACTTCGCTGTGTTCACTTACGTCATGCCCGGGCTCGTCCCGGGCATCCATGTCTCAGGCCCTGTCACTGGCACCGTCATTCCGGGGCGCGCGCAGCGCGAACCCGGAATCCATCTGGCGGCAGGCGCAGGCGGCGCAATGGATTCCGGGCTCGATGCTTTCGCATCGCCCCGGAATGACAAGAGATGGGGGAGAGAAAGGCGCCTAGCGCGCGAACTTCCTAGCGAGCATTTCCTTCAGGATCTGCCGCTTGATGTCCTTGTTGGTGACGCCGGGCTTCTGCCACCACCAGCCGTCGCGCTTCATCTTCTCGCCGGCGGCGACGAAGCGGTCGGCGACTTCGGTGAAGTCGGCGTCGCTGGTGTTCAGGCCGAAGATCAGACGCCCGGTGCCGACCCAGCTCAGCGCCAGCCCTTCGGCCCGCAGGTAGTATTGCAGCATCCAATTGTAGCGGGACGGCTCGGTATAATGGACCATCCAGATCGACGAGAGATTGGAGACGCGGACCGGGAGCTCCGCTGCGGTCAGCCGGTCGTTGAGCTGCTTGGCGCGGCTGTTCCAGGTCTCGTCCAGCCCGTTATAGACCGAACGGAAATTCGGGCTGGCGAGCCGGCTCAGGAATTCGTCCATCGCCGTCATCACGTAGGGGTGCGAATTGAAGGTGCCGCGGGCGAAGCAGACGTCGGCGGGCTTGTCGTCGCGGAAGCGCCGCATCAGATCCTTGCGGCCGCAGACCACGCCGACCGGCAGGCCGCCGGCCAGGCTCTTGCCATAGGTCACCATGTCGGCGCGGACGCCGAAATATTCCTGGGCGCCGCCGGCGGCGATACGGAAGCCGACGAACACTTCGTCGAAGATCAGGACGATGCCGCGCTCGGTGCAGACCTCGCGCAGCTTCTTCAGCCATTCGGCATAGGCGGCGCGGTCGTACCTGCCGCTGCGGGAACTGTCGACGAGGGCGGAATCGCCGGGCGCGTTGGAATTCGGATGCAGCGCCTGCAATGGATTGACGAGCACGCAGGCGATGTCGCGCCGCGTGCGCAACACGTGCAGGGTCTTTTCCGACATGTCGGCCAGCGTATAGGTCTCGTGCGGCGAGACCGGGTTGCCGACGCCGGGCTGCACGTCACCCCACCAGCCGTGATAGGAGCCGGCGAAGCGGACGAGATGCGTGCGGCGGGTGTGGTAGCGCGCCAGCCGCACCGCCTGCATCACCGCTTCCGTGCCGGACATATGGAACGAGACGTCGTCGAGGCCCGAGATCGCGCAGAGCCGTTTGACGTTGTCGATGATCACAGGATGGTAGGGGCCGAGCACCGGGCCGAGCGCATGCGCGCGCTTCTCACCCTCGGCGATGCATTCCTTGTAGAAGTCATTGCCGAAGATGTTGACGCCGTAGGAGCCGGTGAGGTCGTAGGACACGTTGCCGTCGACATCGGTGACGGTGACGCCCGAGGACGACTGCACGAAGGAGCTGGTGTTGAGATGCTCGCGCACCAGCCGGCTGAACTGGAACGGCACGCGGTAACTCTCGGTGAACTGCAGGTCGGAGATGTGCTGCGCGGCCTCCGCCGTCATCTGCCGTCCCTTGGCATAGCGCTGGGCGTAGAGGCCGGCGAGGCGGAAGAAGCCGTCCTGCCGCTGCATCGCAATCTCGCGCGGCGCGCCGTCGACCGCGAAGAATTTGTCGATATCGAATTCGTAGTGGGGCACCAGCCGCGCGACCATCTTGGACATTTTGGAATGTCCGGTCAGCGAGCGATGCTTGGCGCGCGACAGCGCCAGGCGGGCCTGAATCTTGGGGAAAGCTGCAGCGGCGCCGGCAATCGCGGCGGCGGACAGCGAGAGAATCGGAAGGGATGTTTCCATGCCAGAAGCGCTAACGTCGCCAGCTAACAGATTCATGACAGTCCGAGGCCTGATTTCGTCGATAACCCAGCAGGAGGACCTGAATTTCCTGCTGACCAACCGCATCCCCCGGGCGGCCGTGACCCGCTTCATGGGCTGGTTCTCCAAGATCGAGAACCCGGTGGTGCGCGACCTCTCGATCGCCTGCTGGCGGCTGTTCTCCGACCTCGATTTGTCGGAGGCCAAGAAGACCGAATTCAAGAGCCTGCACGACTGTTTCACGCGGGAGCTGCGGCCCGGGCTGCGGCCGTTCGATCCGGACCCCGCCGTCATCGCCAGCCCGTCGGACGCCATCATCGGCGCGCATGGACGGATCGAGGACACCAAGCTGTTCCAGATCAAGGGCGCGCCCTATGCGCTCCTCGACCTGCTCGGCGATCCCGCTTTGGTCGAGCAGCACCGCAACGGCCGCTTCGTCACCTTGCGGCTGACCTCGAGCATGTATCACCGGTTCCATGCGCCCGCAGATTGCCGGATCGAGAAGGTCACCTTCATCCATGGCGACGTCTGGAACGTCAATCCGATCGCGCTGAAGCGGGTCGAGCGGCTGTTCTGCAAGAACGAGCGCGCGGTGCTTGAGGCCCGCCTCTCCACCGGCGAGCCGCTGACGCTGGTGCCGGTCGCCGCGATCCTGGTCGCGAGCATCCGCCTGCATTTCCTCGATCGCACGCTGAATGCGCAGACCAAGGGCCCGGTCACGTTCCCCTGCGATGCCAGCGCGCACAAGGGCGACGAGCTCGGCTGGTTCGAGCACGGCTCCACCATCATCGTGCTCGCCCCTGATCATTTCGAATTTTGCGATAACGTTACCGACGGCGCCCGCATCCGCGCCGGCGAACCGCTGCTCAGAAAACCTTCGGCGTAGATGAGCGCAGGCTGCTCCCCTCGTCATTGCGAGCGGAGCGAAGCAATCCATGCCGCCGCTCGCGGAAACGTGGATTGCTTCGTCGCTGTCGCTCCTCGCAATGACGGAGAATCCAATCTCGATTTTGCCGCCGGAAGCTCCTATATGCTGCCGACACGATTCGGCATTCGGGCAATTCGGGAGCAAAGATGGCACGGGCGCCTGTTCTGGCGGCGGGAGGCATTGTGCTGCGGCGGCAAGCGACGCCGCTGATCGCGGTCGTGCGCCTGCGCAAGCGGAACGAGTGGGTGCTGCCCAAAGGCAAGCTCGACGACGGCGAGACGCCGCGCGCGGCCGCCGAGCGCGAGGTGCTGGAAGAGACCGGGCACGAGGTGTCCGTGCACGAATTCCTTGGCACGTTGGTCTACGATTCCGGCGGCCGTTACAAGGTCGTGCATTACTGGCGCATGGAAGCGGGCGACGAGCAGGCCTACGAATTGATGTATGACATCAAGGCGGTCGACTGGCTGCCGCTCGACGAAGCTCTCGAGCGGCTGTCGCGCGATCATGAGCGCGCGTTCCTCGAGAATGTCGGTCCGATCGCGCTGAAGGCTGCAGCCCTCAGCGGAGCCTCGCGGCAAAAGGCGGCCAAGCCGGCAACGCGGCGGCCGCGTCGTACGGTCACGCCGCCGCCTTCGGTCAGCGAACCGACAACTGTGCCCGAGCCCGCGCAGCTCGATGCGCCCGTCGCGCAGGAGGAGCCGCTGTCTACCACCGAGGCGGCGGAGCCTGCGCTGTCACCTGCCGCGGCGGAGGCCGAGCTCCCGCCGTCATTTGCGCCTGATATCGAGCCCGTCGTCATCGAAGCCCACCGTCCGCGCAGGAATTTCATCGATCGCGTCAGGGACTGGCTCCGCCGCGCCGCCTGAGCGCGCAAAAACTCTCTCTACACGAACTGTGCCGTAGCCCGGGTGGAGCGACAGCGTAACCCGGGGACCGCTCGTACGTTGACGCAGATGGCCCGGGTTACGCGTTCGCTTCACCCGGGCTACGAGTTCCGAGCGGAATTTCAATCGCCGCGCCGTTCTCTCCTGCCGTCTCTCAATGGAAATTGCCGTCGTGGTTGCACCGTTGGTCGGTTCAGCAATCCGGGGTGTTGCACGCCGGGTGCTCCCTGCCTGAATCCGCCGCGCTGCGGCTGTCCCTCGCGGATCGACGGCGGTTGCCCAACTCGCTGCGGCGCGCGTGACGGCTGTCCCCCCTGCTGCGGAGCTCCTTGCTGTCCGCTACGCGGCAAAATGGCGCCGCCGGGCTGACCGGGCAGTACGTGCTGGTCGCCGCGCGACGGCCGCGCCTGCTGCGGCGAGCCCGGTCGCTGCTGCAAGCCCTGCCGGCCAGGCCCGCCGGGTTGCTGCTGGCCCGGCAACATATTCTGCCGCTGCGGACCCGGCCGGAACGGCTGGCCGCGGTTCGGATAGGGTACGCCGGGATTGGCGCGGCGGAACGCGCGCTGCTCGTTGACGAGTTGCCGCCCGAAATTCTGCGTGGTCTGGAGCTGGCGAACGAAGCCGCGGTCGCGCTGGATCTGCAGCGCCGACATCGTCAGCGGCACCGCGGCGAAGCGCGCACCACCAGCTCCGTCGGGCCGGATCGTGAAACCGCTGGCCCCGCGCGTCAGCGTGCCGAGTTGCGCACCGCCGCGGTCATTGATCTCGATCCGGCCAACGCGGCCGTCGGCGTCCGGATAGAGTTTGATGGCGACGTTGTTGGACGTCGCGGTCACGCCCTCGGGCACCTCGACCAGGCCGGTGGTGCCGCGAATGCCGAGCGTCGCGGTCGGCGTCGATATCCGCATGTCGCCGGTCTTGGCGACGCCAGCGGCAACGAAGGCGAGCGTGCCCTTGGCGACGTCGAACATCCCGGCATTCTGCTTGCCGCCTTCGTCATAGACATAGCGGTCGATCGTGATCCTGGCGCTCGCCGACAGCTTGAACGTCGTGGCATCGTTGAAGGTGATGCCGAGCGTCGACTTGGCCTGTGTCTCCACGACGTCGCCGGCAAAGATGTCGTCCCTGATCTGCAGTGCCGTTGTCGCGTTACTGCGCGTGACGCTGGCGCTGCCGGTGAGATCGGCGACATTGCCGATCGGCTCGGCGGCGGGTTGCTGCGCATCTGGCGCCGGCGCGGCAGGAGCCTGTGTTGCCGGCGCCAGCGCAGGAGCAGGGACGGGCTGCGTCTGCGCGAGCTGCGTCGAATCGGCTGCGGCGGCTGGCATGTGCACCGTGCCGCCCAACAACAAGCCGATCGCAAACAGGAGTGCGAGAGAAAACCGGTGCGGCGTCACAAGAGATTCCCGGAGAGACCACAGGCGAGGGCAGCGATATCAGCCGCGCGGGGCTGAACGCCGGATGAATGGGAGCGCCATCTCTCAGCCGTCATTGCGAGCGCAGCGAAGCAATCCATGCTTCCACATGCGCGGAGGGATGGATTGCTTCGCTGCGCTCGCAATGACGATGGAGACAGTCTCTCAGCTCACGCGCTTCCAGGTCTGGCCGCCGCAGAACATGCTGCCGAAGGCGCAGCCCTGGACGCGCAGACTCGTTCTCGTTTTCGGGCGGCGGCCATTCGATCCACCCTGCGTTACCTCTCTCCGGACTCTCGCATTCACTGCCGCGGATTTCATTACCGACAATTCATGTTCGGCATGCCCTGCGCATGGCAGGCCTCACGCCTCGCCATCTTCCGTCCGGTTCCGGCTGTGGCAGTATGCCGCGGATTTCCGGATCCGCGCAGCCTCGTCGCACGCCGAACCAGCGACAGCGCACATAACGATAATCAAGAAAAGTGCCCGATACTGATCTCTCCCAGACACTGACCTTCCGCTGCCCCGCGGAATTGGAGGGCGTGTTGCCGCCGCCGATCCGGGCCGCACTTGGGCTGCCGGACTGGCTGAAGACGATGCCGGCACAGGCATTCAACGCGCTCAACCTGCGCGAAGAGAACACCGTCAAGCGCTGTCCGCCCTTTGTCGATGCCATGACGTCCGGCTTCCTGATCCCGCTGATGTGCGATCTCAGATTCGAGAACGGCGAGATCACCTGGGACAACGAGCTGCCACCGGGCGGCTCGGTCAGCTTCGTGCGTTCGCCGATCGGATTTCATGATGCGAGCCAGGTGACCGGTACGCCCTTGTTCGAGGCCGATCGCTTCCTGATCAAATTCCACAATCTCTGGACGATCGAAGCGCCCGAGGGCTATGCGGTGCTGTTCACGCATCCGTTCAATCGCCCCGACCTGCCGTTCACCACGCTGACGGGCCTCGTCGATTGCGACCGCTATCACGACAACTGGATTCACTTTCCCGCTTACTGGCACGACGTGAATTTTCGCGGCGTGCTGCCAAAGGGCACGCCGATCGCGCAATGCATTCCGGTGAAGCGCGAGAACTGGACGGTGCGCACCCTGCCGTTCACCGCAGAAGAGACGCAGCGGGCGCACGACCTTACCACCCGCATCGATCGCGAACCCGGCCTCTACCGACGTCAGTTTCGCGCGTGAGTTAGACTGGGGGCACGCGCCTGGACCGCTGCCGCTGACGTAAATCAGATCGCGGTGGCGCGGCGCTCGCATCTAGCGATTGCGAGGTCAGGGCACGCGAACTACCGATAGAGCTACGCCATTTAGATCCCTCGTGAGCCATTCTGCCCGCGGTAGCGGAATCTGGCCGGCGCCGGACTTGTCAACGTAGGATCAATCTGCTCAGTATGGCCGAAATTGTGCTGCGCAGCAGACGCCGGCACCAGAGTAGACACGCAAGCGAGGAAACAAAAAATGCTCAAAATAACGAGGGTCATCGCCCTGGCCCTGCCGATGCTCAGTGGTGCTGCCTACGCGCAGGAGACCGTCAAGATCGGCTACATCGATCCTCTCTCCGGAGGCGGCGCCAGCGTCGGCGAAGGCGGGCTGAAGACGTTCCAGTATCTGGCCGATGAGCTGAACGCCAAGGGCGGTATTCTCGGCCACAAGGTCGAGATCATACCGCTCGACAACAAGACCAATCCGCAGGAAAGCCTGATCCAGGCCCAGAAGGCGATTGATGCAGGCGCCCATTACATCACCCAGGGCAACGGCTCCTCGGTCGGCGCGGCGTTGGCGGACTTCGTTACCAAGCACAACACGCGCAACCCCGGCAAGGAAGTGCTCTACTTCAACTATGCCGCGGTCGATCCGAGCCTGACCAACGAGAAGTGCAGCTTCTGGCACTTCCGCTGGGATGCCAACTCGGACATCAAGATGGAAGCGCTGACCAACTACATGAAGGGCAATGCGGCCATCAAGAAGGTTTACCTGATCAACCAGGACTATTCGTTCGGCCAGTCGGTGCGGACCCAGGCGCGCAAGATGCTGGGAGAGAAGCGGCCCGACATCCAGGTCGTCGGCGACGAGCTGCATCCGCTGCTCAAGGTCACCGACTTCTCGCCCTATATCGCCAAGATCAAGGCGTCGGGCGCCGACAGCGTGGTGACCGGCAATTGGGGACAGGATTTCGCGCTGCTGCTCAAGGCAGCCGCCGATGCCGGGCTCAAGGTCAACTGGTACACCTACTATGCTGGTGGCGCCGGCGGCCCGACCGCGATCAAGCAGACCAATCTCGATCATCAGGTGTTCCAGATCAGCGAAGGCATCCCGAACTCGGACAACAAGGAAGCGATGGAGTTCGAGAAGGCGTTCCGTGCCAAGGTCGGCCTGTCGCTCTGGTATCCGCGCGCGGTGAACGAGATGCGCATGTTCAAGGCCGCCGCCGAAAAAGCCAACTCGATCGATCCGGTGAAGGTCGCCGCCGCGCTCGAGGACCTGAAGTTCGACGTGCTCGATGGCGGCAGTGGCGTGATGCGCAAGGACGACCATCAGTTCTTCCAGCCGATCTACATCTCCTCATTCGGCACCCGCAGCGAGAAGGAGCCGTTCGACGAGGAGAACACCGGCTGGGGCTGGCGGCTGGTGGCAAAGATCGACACGCCACAGACCGTGCTGCCGACCACTTGCAAGATGACGCGACCATGATGCGCGCGGCGTCCGTCCCGCCCCGGATCATCCGGAACGGGGGGACGTTTGCGTTGCCGGCTTGCTGCGAAATGCATCTGCGGGACCGCTGCGCTCCCTCTCCCGCTTGCGGGTAGGGGAATCGCATATGGCCTTAGGGGGTATTGCATAGCGGAGCGAATTGGATTCTTCGGGTGTCTCCCGATTCC
>NZ_JBEGDB010000086.1:0-28977 GCF_043638955.1 Bradyrhizobium sp. 31Argb
AAGGCTTCCTCCTAAAAGAAAGCCTTGAATCACGTTCAATCTGATTTGAGAATCCCAAGAGTCCACACGGCCTAGCCCCTAACAAGCTGCGATCGCTGCGTTTTGCGCCCGAAGCGGCAGCGCCGCAGGCCACTTCCCGGCCCCACGGATCGCTGGTTCAGAGGGCTCGGAATTCAGCCTTGAGAGCGTCCGACGTCTTTCCCTCCATTGCGTCGAGTTCGGACAAGGCCTCGGAGATCGTCGTCCAAGGCGGCGTCGCGTATCGGCCCTCGCCACGACGGCGCGCACCTATGTCATCGATTATCAGGCGGCGCTCCGACTCGTCCAGGACGTGAGGGCTCTCGAAGAAGATGAGACGACGCGCAAGCCGCCTCAATCGGCCGTCCTGAAAGCGCTGCGCGACGTCCAACCTCGCTTGCCACGGCAAGGTGTGAAACTGCCGGGACAACGCGGAATCGGCATCCGAGATGAAGTTTCCGCCGTAGATCTGTTGCTCGACGTGCTCGGAGGGCGGATAGATCGCCTCGATCGACGCGGCTGCTCGCGTCAAGACCGCCATGAATTCGGGGTCGGCGCGGACCGAGGACGCCCGCCGCGCGAGTTCGTCTTCGGTGAAATCCACGAACCGATCGGGTTCGATGTCCCACAGCGGATAGAGCAAGGGCGACGCGTTGACCTTCAGGCGCCGGATCGGACGCGGCTCCTGCGTCAGGCGCTGAGACAGCTCGCCGTCATCGAGCTTCCGCAAGGCGTCGATGTCGGACGCGAGGTCGAGGCAATAGTGAGAATTGGCGTCGTTCGAGTTGATTCCGACCCTCGTCAGGAAGTGCATGACCTGCGGGCGTCCGAAATAGTCGAAGTAGGCGAACGCGTCCTCGTCCCGGACGAAGTCGACGACCGCCGCCTTGGACGAGAAGCGGAGAAACGTCGACCAGAGCTCGGGCGCACCGGCGCGCACCAGCCGGCATAGACCAAGCATGGCGTCGACGTCCGCCGCGGCGTCGTGGAGCGCACGCGACGGAACGCCGTTCGCCGCGGCCATCGCACCGAGCCGGTGGGTGGGACGACCGTCGGGCTCCAGACCCGCGTGCATCACCGAGGGATGCAGGGTCGTCGCGGCCCGCATCAAGTTGAGCACGTCGGCGCGAGCGTTGCCGTTCGTGTTGGTCAGAAAGATCGGATGCAGGCACTGATAGAAGGCCTGCCGCAGAAACTCCTCGTCGAAGCGGATCGAATTGTAGCCGAGAAAGGTCGCGGGGCACCACGAAGCCAGCACGTTCGCGATCTCGCACACCATCGAATAGTGCGACTGCCTGAAAGGGCTGTTGGCTTCGGCGAGCGTATGCCCGGTGACGAGCAACGCCTGCGGCGACGGAACGACGTGCGGCAAGAGACGCGACTTCGTCTCGAACCGGTGCGTCTCGTTCAGATCGGCGTCGGTCCTGATGGCGGCGAATTGAAGTATCTGGTCGAAGCTCTTGTTCAACCCCGACGTTTCGAGATCGTACAGGACGAATGCCACGACCGCGGTCGCCTACAACCTGCCGAGCCTGAACTGCAGTGCGGCGAGACTGACGCGGAAGCGATTGGCCATGCCGATCAGATAGTCGTCGTCCTGGATGTCGCGGGACGATTCCGACAGCACCTGCCGCACGAGCCGCTCTGGCATCAGCAGCTCGGAAGCGAACGCATTGGCCTGCTTTTCGAGAGGGTCGATGCCTTCCGCGGAAATGGAATCGCGTGGTATGAAATTTCTGCCCTTGTCGATCAAGACCGTCGCATCCAGCTTCGCGCGATGCAGCACCACATGGGCCAGTTCGTGCGCGATGGTGAAGCGTTGCCGGTTCGGGTGGTGGTTCGAGTTGACGCCTATGACCGGCTTGCCGTCCCGGATGAATGCCATGCCCGACAATTCGTCGTCGAATGGCGTGTATTCGATGCGAACTCCCAGGACCTTCGCGAGCCTGTCCACCGGGACGGGCGGCGCCTTCAATCCCAGTCTTTTGACCAGGGCGCCCGCCTGCGCTCTCGCTTCGTCCAGTTCGTTCATTTCAGGCCTCCATGCTTCCGCCTCACGTATTGCTCGATTTGCGCCCGCTGCGTGTCACTCACGTCGCTACCCTCGATCATCAGCGGACCGCTTGCCTGCTCGAACGAAAAACTGCTCGGAACGAGGTCGATGATCGACTCGACCTGTAGCGCCTGCGCCAGCCTGTAGATCTGATGAAGCATCAGCTTCTGCCGCCCGGTTTCGATGTTGGCGAGCGACGCCCTTGTCAACCCGATCATGCTGGCCACTTCCGCCTGTTTCAGGCGCAGCTCCCGGCGCCGAGCCGCCAGGTTCGCACCGATGATCCGATAGATCTCCAAATCAGCCATGTTGCCCCACAGAATCGCACTTCCGAGTCGCTGTCAACGAAGCAAACATTTTTGTGCTTAATACAAACATTAATAGTATTTAATATTGTATCGATGTTTTTCTAACCAGACTCAGCTAGGTTGTATGGAACCAGAATCGTCCCGACCGAGGAGCAGCAATGGCTGTCCCGACCCGACCTGAAGCGATGCCGCGCCCGCGTACGACGACCAAGGGCGAAGCCGCATGATGAAAAGCATCGTGACGCGGTTCCGCGCGTACCAGCTCGGAGTTCCCGGCTCGTCCTTCTCCCTTTTCGCCGACGGGCACTTCACGGTTATCGAGGGGCGGCTGACCGAGTTCAGCAAGGTCGCGCTCCTGTACGAGATGCAGCGGTGCGGCGTCGAGTTCGCCGACACCCTCCACATCACCAGTTGGGACGCGGACCACTGCAATCGGCACGAGCTGCAGGAACTCCTCGAGCTGGTCCGGCCCCTCCGGATCGAGTGCCCCGGCTACGATCCCTACACGGACCATGGCGAGGGCTGCCTCGAGATCATCGCCGCCTACAGAGACGCACAGCTGAAGGCGAACCGCACGCCGACGATCCGCCACCTCACGCCCAAGTACATCGCAGGACTCCAGAAGGCCGGGGATCTGGCGTTCGAGGACACGCTCTACAACCCGCTGCATCTCGACGAGGATTGCGCCAACAACAATTCGACCGTGAAGCACTTCCGCAAGGGCAGCTTCAACGTCCTCAGTCTCGGCGACGTCGAATCCCCGAACATCTCCGCGCGCCTGCGGCGCTCGCGGATCCTGAAGTCGGAGACCGACGTCATGATCCTCGCCCATCACGGGGCGGACAACGGCTTCACCACGAAGGGCCTCCTCGCCCGCCTGGATCCGCGGCTCGCGATCTGCTCGTCGAACTACGACAACCAATACGACCATCCGCGCGACGAGATCCGGGAGCTGCTGCACGAGCAGGGCATCCGGCTCATGACGACCAAGACCGGAGACGTGATCGTCAAGTCGATGGGAGACCACACCGACACCTACCGCGCCGTCAACCTCAAGGGCAACTCGAAGGAGATCTCCTCGACGATGGACTTCCGCTCGAAGAAGGGCCGGATCCTTTCTTTCAACGAAGACACCCTGCGACAGAGATATCAGGGCCGAAGACGCTACGGCCCCTAGGAAGGCGCCCAGGAAAGCTTCGAGGCGATTCTCGAACATCCGGAAATCACGACAATTTGGAGAGACCGAAATGACTGCCAAACTGACGTTCCATCCCCTCGGCAACGCCGACTGCACCCGCATCGACATGGCCAACGGCCGCAAGATGCTGGTCGACTACGCCGACATGCGCAATCCCGCCGACATGTGGGACGCCCGCATCGACCTGCCCGAGGTGCTCAAGGCCGACCTGCGCGCCGCGAAGCGCGACTACTATGACGTGGTCTCCTACACCCATCTCGACGACGACCACTGCTGCGGTTCGGGCGACTTCTTCTGGCTCGAACATGCCGCGAAGTACCAAGGCGAAGGCCGGATCAAGATCGAAGAGTTGTGGGTGCCCGCCGCGGCGATCCTGGAAGACGGTTGCGAGGACAGCGCCCGCATCATCCGTCAGGAGGCGCGGCACAGGCTGCGGGTCGGCAAGGGCATCCGCGTATTCTCGCGTCCGACCAAGCTCAAGGAATGGCTGGAGAAGCAGGGCTTGACGCTGGAATCGCGCGCGCACCTCATCACCGACGCCGGCCAGTACGTGCCCGGCTTCTCGATGTTCGGTCCCGAACGCGTCCAGTTCTTCATCCACAGCCCCTTCGGCTGGCACCAGAATGAGAGCGAGATCGTCGACCGCAATCAGCACAGCTTGGTCTTCCAGGCGACGTTCCGGGAGGGAGGCCGCGAGACCTGCGCGCTCTTCATGTCGGACATCAACTACGACTCGATCAACCAGATCGTGATCACGTCCAGGCGCCACGGCAACCAGGACCGACTGCTGTGGGACATCTTCAAGATTCCGCACCACTGCTCCTACAAGTCCATCGGGCCGGAGAAAGGCGTCGACGTCACCAAGCCGACCGACGAGGTCAAGTGGCTGTGCGAAACGCAGGGGCGCGCGCGCTCGATCATGATGTCCACCAGCTGGTCGATCCCGTCCAAGGGCAGCGACGAGGACCTCGATCCGCAGCCGCCGCACCGCCAGGCCGCGGCCTACTACCGGTCAGTCGCCGACCTCAAGGACGGCCAGTTCAAGGTCACCATGGACCTGCCCTCGAAGAGCAAGCCCAAGCCGACGACCATCGAGATCACCGAACGCGGGGCCCAGCTGTTGCTGGTTTCCGCCACCGCCGCCGGCGCGGTGAGCGTGGCGGCGACCCCGGTGCGGGCGGGCTAGGCATGACAATCCACGCGTGGTGGACCGCCCTCGGCGAGGCGACGACTATCGACGACGTCGCTCCCGGACCGGCGCGTTCGTTCGCGGAAGCAGTGCTCGGCGGCCTTCCGTGCACCACGTTCGTCGAAATCAAGAAAGACAAGACGACCGGATATGTCGGCGTCCATGTCGAGGTCGACGTGGAGCGCCCCCAGGACCTCGCCCACCCAATCCGCGCCCGCGAGCCGATCGGCATACTCTTTCCGGCGCCGCCGGCCCGTCCGGCGGTGCTGGCGCTGCGGAACGACTTCCCCCACACCATGCATCAGAACGGCGTGCCCGAAGGGATGCCGTTCTCGCTGTGCGTCGACGATCGGCCGTGGCCGGAAGCCCGCCTCACCTACACGCCGACGGAATTGTCGCGGCTCGTCCAGCTTTGGCTCGCCAAGGCGGCGCGCGGCGAACTCCACGATCCGGCGCAACCGCCGGATCCGTTGTTCTACGGCGCGGACATGTCCTTAGTGTTGCCGCGCAGCGTCTTCGAGGCCGGGTCCACGATCTCCGAATTTTCGGGCTTCGCGCGTACCGACAATCAAGGCCTGATCTTCGCCCTTCCGTCCAAGCAGGCTCCGCCGGGCGGCATCGGCTTGACGGTGATGGCTTTCGCGCTGCCGCCGCAGGTCATGACATCGATCCGGCGCCTGCCTCGAACCTTGGAAGGCCTAGCCGCAGAACTAGCACCGACCGGCCTCGAGCTGATGGACGAGATCAAGCGGAAATTGAAGGCGTGGACGGGCATCGCGGACGACGGCGCCAGGCGGATGGCCGGGCGTCTTGCCATCGTCGTCGGTCTCCCCGTGACCACCGAAGGAGGTCGCACCGCCGACGACTTCAGAGCCTTCATCACCACCAACACCGCCGGCGAGATCGGCGTCCTGCTTGGCGTGCTGCACGCGAACAACGTCGGCAAAGGCTACGTTCGCGCGTTGCCCGAGGCGCCGGTCGCGGGAGCCGCATTGCCTCTCGTGCCGGCGCAGGTCCATTTCGCCTTCGATCGGAATCTTGCGGCCTCGATCGCCGGTGTCGCGGCCGCCGACCGGAGGAAGGTCGTGCTTATCGGCGCCGGTTCGCTCGGCTCCCAACTCGGCATGGATCTCGCGCGTGAAGGCGCCTTCGAGTGGACTGTCGTGGACGGCGACGCGCTCCTGCCGCACAACATGGCGCGTCACGCGCTGTTGGCGGACGAGATCGGCGCGCCGAAGGCCAACGCATTGGCAAGGCAGATCTCGGCGCTGCTGAACGAGGCCCAGTCCGCGATCATCGCCAACGTCGTCGCACCGAACGAGGAACAGAAGAAGGCGCTAGATGCGGTCTATGCGGCCGCCTCCGTCATCATCGACGCGTCGGCGTCGGTCGGCGTCGCCCGTCACTTGAGCGATCTGGCGTCCGACGCCAGGCGCGTCTGCGCCTTCTTCAACCCTTCGGGCACGGCCGTCGTTTTGATGATGGAAGACGCCCGGCGCGACATCACGCTGCGCGACCTCGAGTCGCAGTATCACCGCCTCGTCCTTACCGAGCCGTCGCTGGCCGATCATCTCGACGTTCCGCAAGGCGGCGTGCGCTACAGCGGTTCTTGCCGCTCGCTGACCAACAGGATCCCGGCGACCCGAGCGGCGCTCCTCAGCGCATTGGCGGCGAGGGGCGCCGCAGAGGCGCTTTCGACCGACGACGCCAAGCTGACGGTATGGACACTCGGCCCGGACGGTTCGGTCTCCGTCGTGCAGCGGAACGGCGAACCCGTCACGCGAGTCGAGATCGGCGCTTGGCACGTGAGCTACGATCGTGGATTTCTGAATCAGCTTTCCGCCCTGCGCGACGCGCGTCTGCCCAACGAGACCGGCGGAGCGATCGTCGGCATCGCCGACTTCAGTCGCAACTCTCTTCACCTCGCCCATGCGCTTCCCGAGCCGGAAGACAGTCTCGGGAGCCCGACCCGCTTCGAGCGTGGCGTCGTCGGCCTCGCCCAATCCATCGACGACGTCACCCGCCGGTCGATGCATCAGGTCAGGTATCTCGGCGAATGGCATTCCCATCCCCGTTATGCGGATGCGCGTCCGAGCGATACCGACATCGCCCAGCTCGCCTATCTGGGAAGCGAACTCGCGGCGGATGGGTTGCCCGGTCTCATGGCGATCGCAGCCCACTACGGGGACTTCTCGCTTCTCAGCTTCGACCCTTCTCTCTGCCAAGGGGAAAGGCGCCTGCTCAAAGTTGCCATTCACCGCGCCCGATAGAACCTGCAGCGGACCACGGGATAGGAGCGCAAATCCCCAGTGCGCAGGTATAGGACCCCACAGGCCGGAGGCGGCACCACGACCATTTCGCGACCCTTTATTCGGGATGCCGGCAGCAGAAAGCGCGAGATCGTCCGCGCGGTGTTGAGGTAAGACGTCGCATCGGCCAAGATCAAACGGAAGCAGATGAAATCGAACGGCGAGCAAGCGCGATGGCAACGTCTTCAAAGATCAAGATTATGATCTCGAGCAGGTGCAACGATCCCTTCCCGCTCGCCTCGAAGCCGGTCGTCCGGCTGAGCGATATCCGCCGCCAGATCAAGAAGAAGATCGAAGCGGAGCGACTCCTCGGGGAGACGCCCTTCGAGATCTGGATCAACGAAGACGCCGTCGCGGACGCCAGTCAGGACTCCTGGGAGGAGTGCATGTCGCAGGCGCGCGATTGCGACATCCTGGTGGCGCTGTTCAACGGCAACGCGGGCTGGACGGGTAAAGACGGCACCGTCGGCATCTGCCACGCCGAGTATCAGACGGCATGGGAGCAGGCGCCCGGCAAGACGTTCGCAATCAACATCAGCGAGCTTGCGGCGCCGACAGCGCCGTCAGCGGCGGCAGACAAGCTCTTTCAGGCGTACATGGAAAGGGCGAACAGGTTCATTGCTTCGGCCAAGGACGGCCCCGCGCTGGAGGCGCAGATATTCAGGACGATCGCCAAGGCCACCATCATGCTGGTCCAGCGCGGCACGAAGGACGCCCGCCGCGGAAGCGGCTATCTCGGCCCGGCGCTCGAGTGGAACAGGCTCGGATACGCGGAGCGCAGCAGCCAGATGATCACCGCCGCGAGGTCGTCGCTCGCGATGTCCAAGTCACGCAAGGCGGAGGCGAGCGATCGGACGTGTGTGCGGACGATTTCCGACAAGCAGATCCTGTTCGTGCTCGGCGCCGTTCCCGACTCTATGTCGATTCCTGCCGCGCGGGAGATGGTCGGACAGCCACACCTCGACGACCACCTTCTGGCCAAGCGCCTGGCAGCGGTCGACGGCGGGCCAATCCACCTGATCGCGTGCCACAAGGCCGCCACCGCGGCGCAATCTCAGCGAATGCTCGGCTTTCCTAACGCCACGGTCGTCGCGGCTCCGTTCGGAATCTACGTGTTCGATCCCGTTCAGGCGATCCAGTTGGTTCTCGTCTCCGGATGCGTGGACGAGATCGCGACCCGGCACGGGATACAGAAGTTCCTGGAATGGCTGGACCAATCCGATCAAAGGGGATTGCTCGTGCGAGGCGCGCAGAAGAGAAAGGCGATCGTCGCCGCGCTCGCTTCCGAGATCACAGGAGCCCCCCGGGGTCGAACGATCGCGTGAAGGCCGAACGCTCCCGCGCGGACGCCGGCACGCAGCGCCGCAGGGCGTTCTCGCCTTCGCCGCGAACGTGTACGGCGTTCACGTGTACGAAGGCGACGCTCGCAGCTGCGCCAAGGCCGGCTAACCGAGATCGATCATCCAGAACTTCAGCACCTCCTCGACCTCCCTCTTCGGATAATGAAGATAGTCGGTGTTCTGCAGATCGGCCCTGATCTTCGCCTTTCTCGCGGCGATCGCACGTCGGATCGTGTCGGTGAACGGCGCAGTCCCGGGCGACAGCAGGTCTGGACTTTTCCCGTCAGGCCACTCGCTCGGATAATCGTCCGGCAGCCGTCCGGATCGCACCTCGGCCGCCTGCGTGGCGACCGGTTCGTGCTCGCAAGCCCAACCGTAGAGATGGAAGGCGCACACACGAGCATCGCCTTGATCTCCGGAAGCGTGTCGGTAAACCCCTTGAGCGACGTCGGCAGCCAAACCATGTTGCCGACGCACGAGAAGAAGCGACGGTCCTGGAACACGTCTTGAGCGGAGGTTGCAAGAAGCCATCCAAACCTACGGTCGTGGCGAGGTGCCCTTTGTGCAACAGGTTGTTGCACAACTAGCCCTTTCTTAGGAGAAGCCGTGTCCACGCCTCTCTATCTCACTTTGGAAGAAGTCATTCTCCGCTACCGCAATCAGGTCAGCGAGGGTACGCTGCGCAACTGGCGGTCTTATAGAATTGGTCCATCATTCATCAAGATTGGCAAGGCGATCTTGTATCCAGTTGAGGAGTTGGACCGTTGGGACCGGTCAAACCTCGTTTCATGCAAACGAACGAGATCTTATCCGCTTGAAGCCACCGACATCGGGATCGCAAAAACTTATTCGCTTCCCGACCTTCACGGTCGCTTCCTTTAGCGAAGCAGCGAAGTGACATGTCCCTCCGCTGAGCACGATGGTAACCAACATAGAGATGGATTCGGATCCGTGCTACAACGTGATCGTAGCATCTCGTGAGGGCCGCTGCATGACATCGCGGGTTTATCACGATCCGTAACGAGGAACGAACCCCAATCACATACCCCTCTCGAACTTAGGAAATCACTAGAAGCTTGCTTCTAAAAGAGATTCTTCCTTCAGGTATGTTGATCCATAACCATCCTTCCGGCGACCCGACGCCCTCGCAGGCCGACATCCAGATGACCAAGGCGATCATCGACATCGCCAAACCGCTCGGCATCTCCGTGCACGACCACATCATCGTCGGCAAGAACGGCCACGCGAGCTTGAAGGGGATGCGGCTGATATAGAGCGTTTTCGAGCGAAGTGGACGCCGGTTCGCGTGAAGAAAACGCGTCAAAAAAGAATCCAGAGCGAAAGGAGCGACAACGTGGAATGGACATCCGATCAGGACCGGATCGACTGGAACGTACTGTCGGAGCTTTATCGGATTGCTCCGCTCGGCGACAAGAAACCGGAGGACCTGAAGCGCGCGTTCGGAAACAGCATGTACAAATGCTTCGCGTTCGAGGCGGGCATCCTGGCCGGCACGGGACGTGCCGTCGCTGACGGTGTCGATTGCTCCTACATTTGCGACATCGCCGTTCATCCGCGCTTTCAGGGGCGAGGCCTCGGCAAGGAGATCGCGACACGCTTGCGGGATCTGTCGCGTGGCCACAGGAAGATCATCCTGTACGCCAATCCTGGCACCGAACCGTTCTATGAAAAGCTCGGCTTCCGGCACATGCTCACGGCGATGGCCATCTTCAGCAACGAGGACGCCGCGATCAAGAAGGGCTTGATCGCGCCGTCGGCTTAGAGCGTTTTCGAGCGAGGCATGCCCTCGGACTTGATCCGAGGGTGGACACCGGTTCGCATAGCAGTCAAGTTTACGCAGATTGCGTAGACTTATCTGCGCAGAAAACGCGTCAAAACAAGAATCTAGAGCGTCGGTTCTGATTCAATCAGAACCGAAATGCTCTGGAGCGTGGCACCATTGGTTGAGCCGGCAGCCGGTTCACTTTACATTTCCCGCTTGTCATCTTTACGGCCCAGCGCCGGCGACGAACAGCACGTCGACCCAGTAGTTATTGGCGTTGAAGGTATTTGTCGGGAAGCTGCTGCTGGTGCCGTAGACATAGACACCATTGCCCCCGCTGCTCGCGCTGGCCGGCGCCGTAAGTGCACCGCTGATATGGTCGGCGGCGAAATAGTTGGGGTCCGCCGAATAAAAGCCGTTGCAGTGATAAGAAGCGACGTAGATCGTGTTGGCGGTCAGTGCCACCGGTGTAGCGAGATTGACAGTTTGCCAGTCCCCGGGGGTCTCGTTGGTGGATGTTGCGCTGGCGAGCAGGGTCCCGGTTTCAGTCCATAGGTTGACGATATGCGGACCAGTGTTCTGCGGCCCTTTGTAAAAGAGAATTGCAAAGACGAGACCGCCGGCCGACGTCTCGAACTTGACCCCGAGTTCGACCGCATTGGAATCGTTGACCGTGATGTTTGCCGGGGTGGTCGTGGCGGTGAAGAGGCTGATGGCATTGGATGGGACAACAGTCAGTGAGACGGTTGCCGAGGCTGTCCCTCCGTGGCCGTTGGTGATTGTGTATGTGAAGTTCGCCGCTCCGAGGTAGCCGCTGGTCGGCGTGAAACTGACCACCTGCGTCGCTGCATTGTAGCTTACGGTTCCGTTGGTCGGGGTGCTGACGCTCGAGATCGACAAGGCAAAGCCGTTGGGATCGGAGTCATTGGCCAGAATCGTAGCGGCCGAAATGGCAAGGACAGTATTCTGGAGCGTTGTAAATCCGCTGTCGTTGTTCGCAACGGGAGGTAGGTTTCCGGTGCCACTCGGGTTGAAAAGTACATCGACCCAATAGTTGCTTGCGTTGAAACTGCTGGTCGGGAAGCTGCCGCTGGGGCCGTAGGAGAAGACTCCATTGCCGTTGCTGCCGGCGCTGTTGGGGGCCGTGAGCGGCCCACTGGTATGGTCAGTGGCGAAGTAGGCCTCGTTCACCGAGTAGAAGCCCTTGGTGTGATAGGACGCGAGATAGATCGTATTGGCGGTCAAGGTCGCCGGTGTGGGCAAACCCACGGTCTGCCAACCACTCGCGGTTTCGTTGTCGGATGCTGCACTGGCCAGCAGGGTACCCGTCGAGGTCCACAGATTGACGACATGCGAGCTTGTGTTTTGCGGACCCTTGTAGAAAAGAATTCCGAGGACCTGGCCGGCAACGGATGTCTCGAACTTGACCCCGAGTTCGACCAGGCTGGGGTCATCCACTGTAATCGTTGCCGGTGTCGTCGATGGTCCGAACAGGCTGACGGTGCCAGCACTCACGGTCAGCGATACAGTCGCGGAGGCGGTGCCGCCATGGCCGTTGGTGATTGTATAAGTGAAGCTGGCTGTCCCAAGGTAACCGGTCGTCGGTGTGAAGCTAACGACTTGCGTTGTTGCATCGTAGCTCACCGTTCCATTGACCGGGCCGCTGACGCTTGAGATGGATATTGTGTAGCCATTTGGATCCGTATCATTAGCCAGGATCGAGGCGGCCGGAATGGACAGGACGGAGTTCGGAAGGGTGACAAAGCCTCCGACGTCATTCGCGATGGGTGGAAGGTTCCCGATTCCACCAGCGCGGTTGAATACCAAATCGACCCAGTAATTGCCGTTCAGATTTGAGCTCGCGGGAAAAATGCTCGTCGATCCATAGGCAAATACACCATTGACGCCAGCGGCCGGTGCGCGCAACGGACCCGCGCTCCGCGTATTGAGAAAGTAGTTCAAGTCCGCCGAATAGAGGCCCGTAGCGGTGTGGTACGACGCAACGTATGTGGCGCCTGCATTGACAGTGACCGGAGTCGGAAAATTGACCTGCTGCCAACCGCTTGACGTTTCGCCGGAGAAGGCCGCGGTTGCAAGCAACGTTCCGTCGGCGCTCCAGAAATTGCCGACGTGCGGCCCGGTGTTGAGCGGCTCCTTGTAGAAACGGATACCGCTGACAGTGCCGGCAGAGCTGATCTGCACTCGGATACCAAGCTCTATTGCCAAGGGATCGTTGGCGAGTACCACAAACGGCGCATCAGCAGGCGTGAAAAGGCTCACGATCGCTGCAGGTACAACGCTTACGGTTACACCGGCGGCGGGTGTCTCCATATTGAGGCTGTCGTCGACAGCACGGGACTTGATGGTGAATGTGCCCGGCTGCAGTGGCCACCACGTGTATGTCCAGCTCGTGGTGCCTGTGGTCGGGTGCCAGGTCGTTCCGCCGTCGGTCGAGACCTCGACGACCGCAACCAGCCCGCCGACATCGCTCGCGGTGCCCGAAATCGTCACCGCTTGCTGCTGGACAAGGCTTGCACCCGAAGCGGGAGTAGAGATCGTCGAGACCGGCGGCGTGTGATCCGTTGATGCGCTGGCGGCAACGAGGTTGGTCTGCAGGGTTTGCGGCTGCACGCCCATGTCCGCAAACAGGTTCACCATGGCCTGCTGTACGTTGGGATCTTCGGGCGTCGGTCCCACACTGCCAAGGTTGCAGTAGTCGTGCGTCGTGTCGAGGCCAAAAGACAGGAAGACCGTTCCCGTACCGAACACGATTGCCCCGCTCGGTGCGCGATACAGGACGAGATTATGTGTCGCAGTCCGGGCGCCGGTGGTGTTGCCATAATCGAGCAGATAGGTGTCCACCGGAAGGACCGTCGATGACACTGCAATCAATCCGCCCGGCCGGAAGCCGTTGTCAGGCGCTTCGTCCCATTCGTAGCCAAGCATGCCGATTGCCAGAGAGCTGGTCGTGCCGGCTTGCACCGCCGTATTCCGCCAGAATCTGAACTGTGCGAGGTTCGAGGGAATCGTGATCGTGTCGCCGCGAAATGAATCCACCTGGAAGATGGTGCCGGTCAGCGCATTTTCAGGACGTCCTCCATCGGACGGAGGGCTGAAGCTCGGATCGCGCCAGGTGCCGGTCCACTCCGGCGACGGATCGATTTTTGCGGCGGCGTGGGTTTCCTTGTAGCAGACGAGAATGCGGTTCGCCGTACCGTTCGCATCCGCTTCCCATCGCGTTTTCCAGTAAACCTCGTTGCCGCTCATGAAGATGAGGTGCACGCCCGCATCACGTGCGGCCTCTACATTGGTCCGGAGATCGCCGGACCAATATTCATCGTGTCCGACCGACATGAACACCCTGTAGTTCGTCAGCGGAATGTTGCCCGGCCCCGCGTCGACGGTTGAGATGTAGGTCACATCGTATCCGTTTCGCTCGAGCCAGCGAATCGCTGCATACTCCCCGCTGAACACGAAATCCTGCGGGCCAGCATATAGCCCAATACCGTCACGTGTGCCGAAGGGCCGGTTGTAGCTGACTTTGAAAGCGCGCCCGTCACCACTCTGCGTCGCATTTCCTCCGTACAGGCTTGCACCGCCCCAGCCGTTGTAGGCATGCCATGTCGTGTCGGAGGTCTTGAAGACGATGTCCCGCGCCACACCGTCATTGCGGACGACAAAGGTCATATGGCTTTCGCCGGCTGTCGCGTCCTGACGGACAAGCTTTGCGATATACACGCCGGAGACCGCCGTCGCGGGGACGGTCCACGTGACGGTGACGCTCCAGTTGGCAGCATCGTACAGACCGATCGACGGATCACCGTCCGGTTGCGACGGCTGGATCGACGCGGCGTTCTGCTGAATGGACGTTACGAAGCGAGCGCCGTCGCCGCCGTAATAGCCAAGGCGATAGATGTCGATCCGGTAGTTCGTCGAATCGGTATTGATCTTGAAGCCGATCTGGCTTCCACTATTGACGCTGATGCTGGTGGCGAAGCCTTCGATATTGGTGGCTGCCGGACCGCTGAGGTCCCATACTGCTTGAGGGGTGCCGGTGTTCTGGTTTTCGATAACGATTGGATTTTGTGCCATTTGCTAGCATCTTTGCTGTGAGAAACGTGACTGCAATAAACCGTCGCCTGCAAAGCTTGGTATCGAATCACCACTCGAGCGTTCATCGACCGATGTTCACAATCTAGTGCAATTGCGATGGCGTCGTGACAGCGTGTTCGATTGATGAGAAACTGGCATCGGCCCCGGAGATTGGCCGATCAATCAGGGAGCGTTGAGCCGATGACGGAAGAGCAACGTCCAACCTGGACAGAAGGCAAGACCTGGTTGTATCGCGGTTATCAGGTCACGCACGCTCGTGACGGAAAAAGCGTGGAAGTTCGCAAAGGCAACGGGCCGCCGATAAAAAGCCTTGCTAAACCGGTCACATACAAGGACGTGACAGATTGCATCGACAGACTCCATCCCTCGGCGCCCTGACGAGATTCCCCGGTCGGAGTACATCAGTGCGGTGATCGTGTGTGAAGCCTCGAGAGAGAAACACTAGGATCGTTCGCATCGCCGAAGACACAGATGGAAACATCGGGCATTAAATAGAAACAAGTGGAAACATAGAAACAAGCCCGCCAGGCCCTCGGAACGGCGAAGCAGGTGACCCTCTCCTTCAAGTGGTGCCCGTGATGCGGCGGCCGTCTTACGGCGCAACCCAGCGTCGCACCGCATCCATCGTATCGGCGGGCGAAGTGTTGAAGCAGATGGAGGCCTCCGGCGCCAGCCGGTGCACGAGGTTGATGATCTTCTCGAACAGCAGCAGTTGCTCGGCGGGCTCGCGCAGACCCGCGCCGATGACGACGCAGTCGAACCGTTTCGACTCCAGCGCCATGGCCACCACCCGCTCGGCGGTATCGCCAAGATCGACCAGACAGGCTTCCGCCTGATAGCCGTGGGTGCGCAACTGATCGATCTGCGCGTCGATATAGTTCCTGATGAGTTCCGGCGTGAGCTGCGGAAAGGCGCTGAAATCCGCGAATGCGGGATCGATGCCGATTGCAAGCACGGTCGTCGCCATAATCCGCTCCTGGTCGGAAAAAGACAGATCGAGACATCAACAGCCAACGCCGCGCACGCCAAGGGCGTTCCTCGTCCCAGCACACGGACAGGTGACGGAAAGAAAGCGCCGATTAGCAGGGGTTTACGTCTTCGGCCGCAACGCAATATCGGAGCTCGGCGATTTTGTCAGCGGTAACCGGATGTTTAAGGGACCATTCACACCATGCTGAGAAACTTCTGGTGACATTTGGAATTTTGATTCGCCGACCGTGAATACCTGATCGACAATTTCATCGCCTGGCCCCCCAACGCAGGAACCCCACACATGTTCGGAAGCCGGAAATCGCGTGCCGGTGACATTGCCAAGACTGCCGCCGACGTCATCACTGCCAACCTGATGGTCGCGGATGCGTCACTGACCATCACCTACATGAACCGTGCGGTGATAAAGCTGCTCACCGACGCGGAAGCCGACATCCGCAAGGAGCTTCCGGGCTTCTCGGTCGCCAAGCTGATCGGCGGCAGCATCGACATGTTTTACAGGGATTCCGCCCAGCGCCACCTTCTGGGACAGTTGAAGTCGCCGCACCGGGAGACCATCAGGTTCGGTGGCCGCGCCTTCGATCTCATGATCACGCCGCTGACCACGGACGACGGGCAGCGCGCAGGCTTCGCCGTGGAATGGTCCGATGCTTCGATCCGGCTGCAGAACCTGGACTTCCGGGCGCAGACCACGGCCATCGGCCGCGTCCAGGCGGTGATCGAATTCAATCTCGACGGCACTGTCATCACCGCCAATGAGAATTTCCTGCGCGCGCTCGGCTATTCGCTGGCCGAGATCAAGGGCAAGCACCACAGCATGTTTGTCGAGGCATCATTCCGCGACAGCCCGAACTATCGGGAGTTCTGGCAGAAGCTGAACCGAGGCGAGTTCGAGACCGGCGAATTCAAGCGGATCGGCAAGGGCGGCAGAGAGGTCTGGATTCTCGCATCCTACAATCCGGTGTTCGATGAGAACGGCAAGCCGTTCAAGGTGGTCAAATTCGCCACCGACGTGACTGAGCAGAAGCTGCGCAATGCCGATTTTGCCGGCCAGATCGCGGCCATCGACAAGTCGCAGGCCGTGATCGAGTTCGCGATGGACGGCACGGTAAGAACGGCGAACGCGAATTTCCTGAAGACGCTGGGCTACACGCTGCACGACATCCAGGGCCGTCACCACAGCATGTTCGTCGATCCGGCCGAGCGTGACCTGCCAGCCTATCGGGAATTCTGGGCTGCGCTTAATCGCGGCGAATACCAGACCGGTGAGTTTCGCCGTGTCGGCGCCGGCGGACGCGAAGTCTGGATCCAGGCCTCCTACAATCCGATCATGGATCTCAACGGCAAGCCGTTCAAGGTCGTCAAATACGCCTCCGACGTCACCGCCCAGGTTATCGCGCGGCTGAAGAGCGAGCGCGTCCGCGGCATGATGGAGCAGGTCGCGGCCGGCGCCGAGGAATTGAATGCCTCGGTGCGCGAGATCTCGGAGGCGATGGTCAAGTCCAAGGAAACGGCTGCGGCCGCCACCGACCATGTGCAATCCGCCGACCACCAGGCGCAGCGGCTGACCGCCGCGGCCGCCTCGATGAGCGGCATCCTGCAGATGATCGGCGACATCACCGGCCAGATCAACCTGCTCGCGCTGAACGCGACCATCGAGTCCGCACGCGCCGGCGAGGCCGGCCGTGGCTTCGCGGTGGTCGCCGCCGAGGTCAAGAACCTGGCCAACCAGGCCAAGCAGGCGACCGACAAGATTGGCGTCGAAATCGACTCGCTGAATGGCATTTCCGTCGACGTGGTCACCGCGCTGGGCACGGTCCGCCGGTCGATCGAGGCGGTGGGCGAATATGTGACGTCGACGGCGGCCGCGGTCGAGGAGCAGAGCGTCGTCACCGGCGAGATGTCGTCGAGCATGCAGCGCGCCGCCAACGAGGCCGCCGCCATCGGCTGACAGCAGCGGATTACCAACGGCTCAGATCGAAGACTTGCCGTATCGGCGGTGGATGCTGCACTCCCTCTCCCGCTTGCGGGCAGGGCTATCGCATATAGCTGTTTGATGGCTGTGAACGAGGCGGGCCTCATGGTTCTCCGAGCGATGCGCAGCATCGTCTCGAGACGCGCCGCAAGCGGCGCTCCTCACCATGAGAGTCTAAGATTCCGCCGCGCAATCAGACCTCATCCTGAGGAGCCCGCCAAAGGCGGGCGTCTCGAAGGATGGGCCGCGAAGGAACCGCCGCCGACTCGACCAAATCGCATCACGCCATAGCGGCTGCTACTGGTCGCGCAGCATGATCAGGGGGTCGGCGCTGTCGGGGACCTTGCGCCACTGCGCATTGTCGTCGGCCTCGAACTGCCAAGTCTCGCCCTTCTCGGACATCAGCAGCATCTGGCCGTGATCGAGCCGCCAGACCGTCGGCGCGAACGCCGTCACTGCCGGATCGCATTTCGGCTTCAAGAAGACCTGGAAATTGTCCTGACCGGCTTCGGTATTGGTCAGCGTCAGGCCGCAGATCGCCTGTCCGTTGCCGCGCACCATCGACCAGTCGCCGATCATCTGGTCCATCGACTTGGCGAGCGCGCGCGCCGCGGCGAGGTTTTGCAGGATGTAGACGCCCTCGCCGGTCCGATGCCCCTCAAAGATGCCGCTCTCGACCTCAGTGAAATCGATCACCGGTTCGCCAACCGCATTCTGCAGCCGCACGATGTCGAGGCCCTTGATGTTCCAGGCGGCGATGTCCTTGGTGAAAGGCAGGGCCGCCGGACAGGAAGGCTCGAGCTCGAGCTTGAGGCCTTGGGCCGCGGCATCGCCCTTCAGCGTGACGACGCAGGTCTTGCTGCGCTCGGTGGTCGCAAGCTCCCACTGCCCGATCATTTCCTTTTTCAGCGACGTGGCATCCTGGGACGACGCAGGTCCAGCGCCGCCGGCGATTGCAAGCAGCATTGCCACCACGACGCTGAAACGGCGGACTGACATCGACTATCCCTGATCAACGTCCCTTTACCGGGGTTTCCGCGACGGGCGTGAGCGGCGGCTTGCCGGCGAACCAGCTTTTGAGATTGTCGACCACGAGCTGGTCCATGGCATTGCGCGTTACCACGGAAGCCGAACCGATATGTGGCAGCACCACGACATTCTGCATCGACTTCAGCTCGTCCGGCACGTTGGGCTCGGTGGCGAACACGTCGAGACCGGCGGCCAGGATGGTCCCTGATTTCAACGCCGCGATCAGCGCCGGCTCGTCCACGACCGAACCTCGCGCGACGTTGATCACCACGCCCCGCGGGCCGAGCGCCTTCAACACATCGGCATTGATCATCTTCGCGGTGGAGGCGCCGCCGGGCACGATCACGACAAGCGTATCCACCGCCTTCGCCATCTCGATCAGGTCGGGATAATGCTGGTAGGACACGCCGGCCGCCGGATTGCGCGAATGATAGACGACCGGAACGAGCGAAGCCTCGAGCCTGCGGCCGATCGCCTGCCCGATCCGCCCCATGCCGACGATGCCGACCTTGCGGTCGCGCAGCGAGCCGACGCTCAAGGGATAGTTCTGCGTCTGCCAGAGGCCGGAGCGCACATAGCGGTCGGCCTTGATGAATTCGCGCAGGGTCGCGATCAGGAGGCCCATGGCGACGTCGGCGACCTCCTCGGTCAGGACGTCGGGCGTATTGGTGACGATGATGTTGTGCTCGCGCGCATAGGCGGACTCGACATGGTCGTAGCCGACGCCGAAGCTCGCAACGAGCTCGAGCTTCGGGAATTGCGCCAGCACGGTCCTGTCTGTGGACACGGTGTGATAGGTCACGGCCATGCCGCGGATCTTGGCCTTGGTCTCCGGCGTCAACCGCTCGAGATCGGCGCGGTTTTCGGCAGTGTGCAGGATGAACTGATCGGGAAAGCCGTTCTGCAGAATGGGACGGATCGGCCCGTAGACCAAAAGGTCGATCTTGTCAGAAGAGATAGTTGCAGCCATCAGCTTTCCTTTCCAAGCGCGCTCTCGTGCCAGCGCCGCAATACCAGGTGCGAAATTAGCGCCAGCACCCCATAGATGACAATCCCGGCGACCGAGAGCAGGAACAACGCCGCGAACATACGTGGAATGTTGAGACGATAGCCGGACTCGGCGATGCGGAAGGCGAGACCGGAGCCTGCGCCCGCGGTGCCGGCCGCGATCTCGGCCACGACCGCGCCGATCAGCGACAGGCCGCCCGCGATCCGCAATCCTCCGAGGATGAACGGCAGCGCCGCCGGCAGTTTCAGAAAACACAAAGTCTGCAGCCGCGTCGCGCCGTAAAGCTGGAACAGCCCGGCGAGGTTGCGGTCAACGGAATTGAGCCCGAGCGTGGTGTTGGACAGGACTGGAAAGAAGGCGACGATCCAGGCGCAGACCACCACGGCGGTCTGTTGCTGCAGATAGATCAGAAGCAGCGGCGCGATCGCAATCACCGGCGTGACCTGCAGGATCACCGCATAGGGGAACAGCGAATATTCCAGCCATTTCGACTGGTTGAACAACAGCGCCAGCGCGATGCCGCCGATCGCGGCCGCCACAAAACCTTCCAGCGTGGTCAGCAAGGTGACGCCCAGCGATTGCGACAGCACCGGCCAGTCGCCAATCAGGGTCTGAAACACCGCCACCGGCCCCGGCAGTACATAGGGCTGGATATTGTTGATGCGAACGATCGCTTCCCACAGCACGACAGCGGCCGCGAAGACGACGACCGGCAACAGCAGGCGGACCGCATGCAGCGAGGACTTCATACGCCGGCCTGTCCCGCATAGGCCGGCGCCAGCGCGCCCGAAACCTGGCGGCAGAAGCCGGCATATTCGGCGGAGGTGCGGAATTCCTCGCCGCGCGGCTCGGTCGCGCTGATGCGAAACTCCGCACCGATCCGCCCCGGCCGCGCCGTCATCACGATCACGCGCTGCGAGAGATACACCGACTCGAACACCGAATGGGTGACGAAGATCACGGTCTTGTGCAGCTTGCGCCAGAGCGCGAGCAGATCGTTGTTGAGGCGGAAACGCGTGATCTCGTCCAGCGCCGCGAATGGCTCGTCCATCAGGAGAATATCGGGATCGGTGACCAGCGCCCTGGCCAACGAGACCCGCATCTTCATGCCACCGGACAGTTCGCGCGGATAGGCCTTGGCGAATTCGGCAAGCCCGACCTGCGCCAGCGCCTCGTCGATGCGCGCATCCGCCTCGCCTGTCGGCGCATGGGCAAGTTTCAGCGGCAGGCGGACATTTTCGCGCACGCTCGCCCATGGCATCAGGGTCGGCTCCTGGAACACGAAACCCATCGGGTGATGGCCGCGCATTTCCGCCGCGAGAGGCGAGACGCTGACCGTGCCGGCGGTCGGCGCGGCAAGGCCCGCGATCAGCCGCAGCGCGGTGGATTTGCCGCAGCCCGACGGCCCGACCAGCGACACGAACTCGCCGCGCCGGACGTCGAGGTCAACGGGCCCGAGCGCCGCGACGCCGGTGTCATAGACTTTCGTGACGCCACGCAGGCTCAC
Source organism: Bradyrhizobium sp. 31Argb (assembly GCF_043638955.1). Lineage (NCBI taxonomy): Bacteria > Pseudomonadati > Pseudomonadota > Alphaproteobacteria > Hyphomicrobiales > Nitrobacteraceae > Bradyrhizobium > Bradyrhizobium sp. 31Argb. Next base: position 20,822 of record NZ_JBEGDB010000086.1, read on the forward strand.
CGCAAGCGGGGAGCCGGCGTCCAGTTCGCTTGAGGCTTGCTCGGCCATCACGAGAGCAATCTTCGTGCTTACTTCTTCGGCCGCAGGTCGAGCCCGACGCCCTTGTTGACGAAGCGCAGCGTATAGGCCTGGCGGAAGTCGATATCGGAGCGAACGACGCCGGCCCGCACCATCTTGTCGAAGAAGCTCGCCATCCGTTCGTCGGTCATGGCGCCGATGCCGTTCTTCAAGGAGTCGCCGGAATCGACGATGCCGTATTCCTTCATCTTGTCGATGGAATAGCTGAGCAGTTCGTCGGTCATTTCCGGATTGAGCTTCTTGATCATGGCGTTCGCAGCGGCATTGTCGCCGTAGAGATAGTTGTACCAGCCGATGATGGAGGCGTCGACGAAGCGCTGGACGAGATCTGGCTTCTTCTCGACCATCTCGCGACGGGTCTCGATCAAGGTCGAATAGGTGTTGAAGCCGTAATCGGCGAGCAGGAAGATTCCGGGCTTGAAGCTTGCGGCCTTCTCCACCGCGAACGGCTCCGAGGTGACATAGCCCTGCATCGCGCTCTTCTTGTCGACGATGAAGGGTTGCGGGTTGAAGGTGTACGGCTTGACCTTGCTCTCGCTGAATCCGTATTCGGATTTCAGCCACTGGAAGTAGGTCGTCATGCCCTCCTTGGAGACGAGCAGCGTCAGCGGCTTCAGATCCTCGAGCTTGGTTGCCTTGATGTCAGGATGGGTCAACAGCACCTGCGGGTCCTTCTGGAACATCGCGGCGACGGCGACCAGCGGCACGTTGTTGGTGACCGCGTCGAACGACTGCAGCGAGTTCGCACTCATGAAGAAATCGATCTTGCCGGCGATCAGGAGGATGCGATTGTTGTTGTTGGGACCGCCGGGAACGATGGTGACTTCGAGGCCATATTTGTTGTAGGTGCCGTCGACCAGCGCCTGGAAGAAGCCGCCATGCTCGGCCTCCGCGACCCAGTTGGTGCCAAACGAAACCTTGTCCAAGGTCTGGGACCTTGCCGGCGCAAAGGCCGCAACCAGGGCGAAAACGGCTATAGTTAACGCTCGCAGCAAAAAGGCCCGCTTCATGGTTGGACTCCGTCGCTGGTTATGGCCCATGATGGGTGATGGACGCCGAATGCGCCCGCGGCAGGGCCGGCAAATTACCTCGCAAATCCGCGCAAAGGAACGCTTGGCAGAGAAACGTTTGGCATGACTTCCACTGTTCCACCCCGCGACTGGACCGAAATCCGCTGGCCGGAGATCGCTGGCGCCGATCCGGCGCGCTGGATCGCGGTGCTGCCGCTCGCGGCGACCGAGCAGCACGGGCCGCATCTGCCCCTCGGCACCGACATCATGGTCGCCGAAGCCTATCTGGCGCTCGTGCGCGAGCTGTTGCCGGTCGGCCTCCCCGCCACCTTCCTGCCGCTGCAGCCGGTCGGCATTTCCACCGAGCATATCGATTTTCCGGGCACGCTGACGCTGCCGACCAATGTCGCATTGAAGACGTGGACGGCGCTCGGCGGCAGCGTGGCACGCACAGGCGTCAAGAAGCTGGTGATGGTCACGAGCCATGGCGGCAACAGCGCCGCGATGAGCCTGGTCGCGCAGGATTTGCGCGCGCAACACGGGATGCTGGTGATCACCACGAGCTGGTCGCGGCTGAGCGCGGCGGAGAAGCTGTTCGATGCGGAAGAAGTGCGCCACGGCATTCACGGCGGCGCGGTCGAGACCTCGATCATGCTGGCGCGCTATCCGCAGACGGTGCGCAACGAAGCGATCGCGGATTTTCGTCCCGCCAGCATTGCGATCGAAAAGGATCATCGCTGGCTGTCGACGCAACGGCCCGCGCCATTCGCCTGGCAAACACAAGACCTGCACGCAAGCGGCGCGGTCGGCGATGCGACCAAGGCCTCCGCGGAGAAGGGCGAGCGCCTGCTCGATAACGGCGCGCGCGCGTTCTGCGAGCTGCTTATCGATGTCGATAACTTCGACGTGAACAAGCTCGCAGCCGGACCACGCTCGTCCACTAAGCCGCTGTTCTGACAGCCGAATAATCGACAGCCACAGGCTCCTTCCTGCGCTTCGAACCCAAATCGCGGAGGCTCCGTCCAACGGTGCGTGCGGGCCATCCCGGCGCCGCCTTCAACAGGATGGAGTTATCCATGTCGATCAAGACCAAGATTGCTGCTCTCGCTCTCGCCGCGCTCGCTGTCACCGGCACGATCGCGACGTCGACCACCCAGGCGCAAGCCAAGCCGTTCCACCACCACCACTGGGGCTGGGGCGTCGGCGCCGGCCTCGTCGGCGCAGCGGTTGTCGGCAGCGCCATCGCCGCGAACAATGGCTACTACTACGACGGCTATCGCCGCTGCGGCTGGGTTCGCCAATACGATGTGTTCGGCAATTACATGGGCCGCGTGCGTACCTGCAATTTCTGATCGATCGACGGAGCGGTTTTGGTTGACGCGTTTTCTTGACGCGAACCCGTAAACCTCCTTCGCTCGAAAACACGTCGACCGTGGATTGTGCGTCCGGCACGGGCGCCTCACCCACCCCGTGTCGTACCCCGACCCGCCCGGCTGTCCCCCCGGGGCGGGTCATCCACTTCCGGATCTGGCCGCGGCAAGATGATCGCGCTTTCTGTTGCAAAACTGTCATCGAGCGATGCGATCCAGCGGTAATAACCCGCAGCTTCTTGCTATTGCGAATTATTCGCAATAAGGGTTGCGGTATAGTGTGGCTTCCCCGATCTGGCGCGATGGAGGGGAATCAGGACATGCGACCGGGGCAGAGGCGGCGTGATGATTTGGTGTTGGGGAAGGCGTCGTAGCAGCGCTTCGGGAACGGGCACGCTGAACTGTCGCGACATTCAGTTTGGAAACATCTCCGCCATGCCGCGCCGCAGCCGATCCCTTGAGCTGATTCTCGGCCACGCGGCGGCCGCGACCTTCGCCTTGAGCGGCCCGGCGGTTGCGGCCGACATCGCCGTCAAGGCTCCCGCCTACGCCGCCGTCTACGATTGGACCGGCTTCTATCTGGGAGCCCATACCGGCTACGGCGATGGTAGCCTGGGCCCGCGCACCAATCCCCTCCGCGAACAGTCCGTGTTCTTTCCCCCGACGATCACCGGGCTGCTCGGCGGCTATCAGGCCGGATACAATCGGCAATTCTCCAATCGCGTGGTGCTTGGCATCGAGGCCGACGCCACGTTCACGAGCCCGCTGGACATGCCGCGGCTGGTGCCCGCCCCATTTCAGAGTTCGATCGACTATACCGGCACCTTGCGTGGCCGCGTCGGCTACGCATTCGGATTGTGGATGCCCTATCTGACCGGCGGCTTCGCCTGGGGGCACAGCCATGTCAGGATCAACGACGCCGACGGCGAGATTGTCTCGACCCCCGGTCGATATCACACCGGCTGGACCATCGGCGCCGGTGCCGAATTCGCGCTGAGCGGCAATTGGAGCGCGAAGCTCGAATATGACTATGTCAACCTCGCGCAACGGACCTACGACCTCGGCGAATTCGGCTTGCCCCCCGTCAGCATCAAGCCCGATCTCCATCTGCTGAAGTTCGGCTTGAACTATCAGTTTGGCGATGCGCCTTGGCCGGTCGCTGCAAGCCCGACCAAACTTCCTGAGTCGAACGACTGGAATGTGCATGCGCAGACCACGTTCCTGCCGCAGGGCTATCCGTCGTTCCGCTCGCCCTACATGGGCACCAACAGCCTGCCGGGACCTGGACAACTCCAGGCGACCTGGACCACGACGGCGTTTCTCGGCCTCAGGCTGTGGGAAGGCGGCGAGCTCTATTTCAATCCGGAGCTGGCGCAGGGCTTCGGCATCAACGGCACGCTGGGCCTTGCCGGTTTCCCCAACGGCGAAGCACAAAAGGCGGGAGCAGCCTTTCCGAAGCTGCGGCCACAACGCTACTTCCTCAAGCAGACCTTTGGACTCGGAGGCGAGCAGGAAGAGGTCGCCGATGGTCCCAACCAGTTGCCAGGCAAGCGCGACATCAACCGCATCACCGTCGTCGTCGGGCGCTTTGCGGTCGGCGACTTCTTCGACGGCAATTCCTATGCGAAGGACCCGCGCCTCGACTTCATGAACTGGGCGATGTGGGCCTCCGCCGCCTACGACTTCCCGGCCGACCTGCCTGGTTATACGCGCGGCGCGGTAGTCGAGTTCAACCGCAAGGACTGGGCGGTGCGCGCTGGCCTGTTCCAGGTGCCCGATGCGCCCAACAGCGATATCCTGACCTTCAAGACCGGCGGCACGGTGGTCGAGTTCGAGGGGCGCTATTCGCTCGAAGACCAGCCCGGCAAGCTCCGGCTCGGTGCCTTCGCCAATCGCGGCAATACCGGCATCTACCGCGAGGCGCTGGATATCGAGAGCCTGAACCCGGCGCTCGACATCAATGATGTGATGGCGAGCATCCGCCGCGACAATCTCAAATACGGCTTCTACGCCAACCTCGAGCAGCAGCTCGCCACGGACATTGGCTTGTTCGCCCGCGCGAGCTGGAACGACGGCCGCAGCGAAATTCTCTCGTTCACCGACGTCGATCGCAGCGTTTCGGGCGGCCTGTCGGTCAAGGGCAGCTATTGGGGGCGGCCAAGCGACACGTTCGGCGTTGGCGGCGCGATCAACGGCCTGTCCGCCGGGCATCGCGATTTCCTTGCCGCTGGCGGCCTCGGCCTGCTGATCGGCGATGGCCGGCTCAACTACAGTCATGAGCGCATCTTCGAGACCTACTACGCGTATTCGATCAGCAAGAACTTCACCTTGACGGCGGACTATCAGTTCATCACAAACCCCGCCTATAACGCCGACCGTGGCCCCGTGCACATCTTCGCGGGAAGGCTGCACGGGGAATTCTAGAGCACATCTTTCCGACAAGATCGTGCCCAAACGGAAGGATCGCGGGAGATATCGGTTTAAGGAATCGTTTCCCGCCGCTTTCGCCTCAGGTGATGAGGAGCCGCAATGCTCGAACAATCCGCTGAGCCCAACCTTATCGACATCCGCGGCGTCTGCCGCTCCTTTCCCAAGGGCAGCGGCGAGAACCTTTTGGTGCTCGAAAACGTCGACCTGACGATCCGCGCAGGCGAGATCGTCGGATTGCTCGGCCGCTCCGGCTCCGGCAAATCGACGCTGCTCCGTATCATCGCCGGCCTCGTCGATCCCTCCTCAGGCGAGGCGGCCTGTCGCGGCAAGAAGATCGCAGGTCCCCCCAACGGCGTCGCGATGGTGTTCCAGTCGTTTGCACTGTTTCCCTGGCTCACGGTGCTGCAGAATGTCGAGCTCGGGCTCGAAGCACTCGGCATCGACGCCGCCGAGCGGCGCACCCGCGCGCTGGCCGCGATCGACCTGATCGGCCTCGACGGCTTCGAATCCGCCTACCCCAAGGAGCTGTCCGGCGGCATGCGCCAGCGTGTCGGCTTCGCGCGTGCCCTGGTGGTGCATCCGGACCTGCTCCTGATGGACGAGCCGTTCTCGGCGCTGGACGTGCTGACCGCCGAAACACTGCGCACCGACCTGATCGACCTCTGGACCGAAGGGCGCCTGCCGATCAAATCGGTGCTGATGGTGACGCACAATATCGAGGAGGCGGTGCTGATGTGCGACCGCATTCTCGTGTTCTCGTCCAATCCCGGGAGGGTGGCGACCGAGATCAAGGTCGATTTCCCGCATCCGCGCAACCGTTTGGATCCGGCGTTCCGGCAGCTCGTCGACAGCATCTATGGGCGCATGACGCAGCGGACCGACGGAAAGTCAACGACGGCGACCGAGATGATGTCCGGCGCAGGCGTCGGCACCGCGCTCGGCCATGTCTCGTCCAATGAACTGTCCGGCCTGATCGAGACGCTGGCAGCACCGCCTTATAATGGCCACGCCGACCTGCCGGTCCTCGCCGGCAGCCTGCAAATGGAGACGGACGAGATCCTCCATCTCGGCGAGTCGCTGCAGCTCTTGCGTTTCGCCCGATTGAGCGAGGGCGACCTGGTGCTGACGGAAGCCGGCCTGCGCTTCGCCAATCTCGAAACCGACGCGCGCAAGAAACTGTTCGCCGAGCATCTGATCAACTACGTGCCGGTGATGGGCCTGATCAAGCGCGTGCTCGACGAGCGCCCGTCCCACACCGCGCCCGCCGCGCGATTCCGTAACGAACTCGAGGACTACATGTCCGAGGACTATGCGGATGAGACGCTAAAGACCATCGTCTCATGGGGACGCTATGCCGAGCTGTTCGCCTATGACGAACAGTCGGAGACGTTCAGTCTGGAGAACCCGCATTAGCGATTGAATTGACCACGTAGCCCGGGTGAAGCGCAGCGCAACCCGGGACACGTGCATCAACGTTGACGAGCGGTCCCCGGGTTACGCTGCGCTCCGCCCGGGCTACGGGCTACGATCTCTTCACCCCGCCGGCTGGAACGAATCGGGGCGGGCCATGGCCCAGGCGTCGCGGAAACGGCGGTCCTGGGTGCCTTCGAGCAATTCGCCCAGACGCAGCGCCGGGTAGAGCTCGGCAAAGGTGCGGACTTCCGCGGTCGACGTCCGCTGCGTGAAATGGATTGGCCGTAACTCCTGCGGATGCTCGAGGCCGGCAGCGGCGAGCAGCTCCGCCAGCGCATGCAGCGTCGCGTGGTGATAATTGCAGACGCGCTCGATCTTGTCGGGCACGTAGAGCGCGCGGTTGCGGATCGGGTCCTGCGAGGTCACGCCGGTCGGGCAGCGGTCGGTGTGGCAGCTCAAGGACTGGATGCAGCCGAGCGCGAACATGAAGCCACGCGCCGAATTGCACCAGTCGGCGCCGATCGACATCGCGCGCGCCATGTCGAAGGCGGTCGCGATCTTGCCGGAGGCGCCGATCTTGATGCGGTTGCGCGCATTGATGCCAACCAGCGCATTGTGGGCAAAATTGACGCCTTCGCGCATCGGCATGCCCAAATGGTCCATGAATTCCAGCGGCGCCGCGCCGGTGCCGCCCTCATTGCCGTCGATCACGATGAAGTCGGGATAGATTCCGCTCTCAAGCATCGCCTTGCAGATCGCGAGGAATTCCCAGGGATGGCCGATGCACAGCTTGAAGCCGGCCGGCTTGCCGCCGGACAGCCTACGCATCTCGCCGACGAAGGCCATCATCTCAAGCGGCGTCGAGAAAGCCTTGTGCGAGGCCGGCGAAATGCAGTCTTCGCCCAAGGGAACGCCCCTGATCTTGGAGATCTCTTCCGAGACCTTTGCTGCCGGCAGCACGCCGCCATGGCCGGGCTTGGCGCCCTGGCTCATCTTCAGCTCGACCATCTTGATCTGGTCGTCGGCAGCGACGCGCGCGAACTCGTCCGGATTGAACGTGCCGTCGCGGTTGCGGCAGCCGAAATAGCCGGAGCCGATCTCCCAGATGATGTCGCCGCCCTTCTCGCGGTGATAGGGGCTGACGCCGCCTTCGCCAGTGTCATGCGCGAAGCCGCCCTTGTTGGCGCCGGCGTTCAGCGCGCGCACCGCGTTGGGACTGAGCGCGCCGAAGCTCATCGCGGAGATGTTGAAGACGGAGGCCGAATAAGGCCTGGTGCAATCGGGACCGCCGATGGTGATGCGGAATTTCTCATTCGAGTAGGGCTTCGGCGCCACCGAATGGTGCATCCACTCATAGCCCTCGCGGTAGACGTCCTCCTGGGTGCCGAACGGCCGCTTGTCGAGCACCATCTTGGCGCGCTGATAGACGACGGCGCGGGTGTCGCGGGAGAACGGCATGCCGTCCTTCTCGCTCTCGAAGAAATACTGCCGCATCTCCGGGCGGATCTCTTCGAGCAGGAAGCGCAAGTGCGCCGAGATCGGATAATTGCGCAGCACCGCGTGGTGCTTCTGCATGAGGTCGCGGACGCCGAGCAGCGTCAGCGCGCCGAAGATCAGCAAGGGAATCAGGATGACGTCGATCAGCTTCCGGTCGACGATGCCGAACGCGAGCAAGAGAGCGGTGACGACCGAGCAAATCGTAAGCACGATGAAGCGCGGCGAGAACGGAAGCAGCAGCGTTTCCATGAAACCCCTCAGCAGACCCTGCCGGATTGTTGGTAACCGGCATGAGGCCCCCACCTAGCCATCCTTCGGCTTGCGCGCGATACAGCCTGGCATGAGCGGATCGGTGGAG
>NZ_JBEGDB010000087.1:0-28636 GCF_043638955.1 Bradyrhizobium sp. 31Argb
AAGGCTTCCTCCTAAAAGAAAGCCTTGAATCACGTTCAATCTGATTTGAGAATCCCAAGAGTCCACACGGCCTAGTCTCTCTTCCCAGCTAATCGAAGGATCTTCTCTGATGTCCATGCCTGCCTTGTTCAAGGGCCGTCTGTCGATTCCAGTGATCGGTGCGCCACTGTTCATCATCTCCGTGCCTGATCTCGTGATCGCGCAGTGCAAGGCCGGCGTGGTCGGATCGTTTCCGTCGCTGAACGCGCGGCCGCCGGAGTTGCTCGACGAATGGCTGGGGCGCATCAAGGAAGAGCTCGCGGCCTATGACAGGGCGCATCCCGAACGGCCCTCGGCGCCGTTCGCGGTCAATCAGATCGTGCACAAGTCGAACAACCGGCTCGATCATGATCTCGCGCTTTGCGAGAAGCACAAGGTGCCGATGATCATCTCCTCGCTTGGCGCGCGCGAGGAGCTCAATCAGGCCGTGCACAATTGGGGCGGCATCGTCTTTCACGACGTGATCAATCAGAAGTTCGCCCACAAGGCGATCGAGAAGGGCGCCGACGGCCTGATCCTGGTGGCGGCCGGCGCGGGCGGCCATGCCGGCACGCTGTCGCCGTTCCCCTTCGTTGCGGAGACGCGGCAGTGGTTCGACGGTCCGATCGCGCTGTCGGGCGCGATGGGCAACGGCAAGGCGATCCGCGCCGCGCGCATCCTCGGCGCCGACTTCGCCTATATCGGCTCGGCCTTCATCGCGACGAAAGAAGCGAATGCGGTCGAAGGCTACAAGAGCATGATCACCGGCTCGGCCGCCGAAGACATCGTCTATTCCAACCTGTTCACCGGCGTGCACGGCAATTACCTGAAGCCGTCGATCGTCGCCGCCGGCATGGACCCGGACAATCTGCCGGCCTCCGATCCCTCCAAGATGAGCTTCGGCACCGACGCCTCCGGCGAGCGGGCGAAGCCGAAAGCCTGGAAGGAGATCTGGGGCTCAGGTCAGGGTGTCGGCAGCGTCGAAAAGATCGTGCCCGCCGCCGAACTGATCGCGCGCTTCAAGAAGGAATACGAGGAAGCGGTCGATCCGGCATTGTGATCCATCAATTGGCGGTCCCGGCGTTGCGCACGGGACCGCCAGTGCTTTCCTGATCAGGCAACGTCGGTGGAAAGCGAAAGGTCCCTCCACGCTTCGAAGTCGGCCTGCAGCGCCTTGATCTTCTCCTCGACCAGCCGCACGGCGTCGCTGCCAAGCAGAAGATGCGCGGGCGGATCATCCGACATCGCGACCTTCAACATCGCCTGCGCGGCCTTCGCGGGATCGCCGATCTGCTTGCCGCTATATTCCATGCGGCGCTGGCGCGCCGGGTTCATCACCTGGTCGTAGTCGGAAATCGATCGCGCCGCCCGCACCAGCGATCGTCCCGCCCAGTCGGTGCGGAAGCCGCCCGGCTCGATCGCCGTCACCTTGATGCCAAGGTCCTTCACTTCCTTGCCGACGGTCTCCGAAATCCCCTCCAGCGCGAACTTGCTGCCGTGGTAGTAGCTCAGGCCGGGAAACGTCATGATGCCGCCCATCGAGGTGACATTGAGGATGTGCCCGGAGCGCCGCTTGCGCATATAAGGCAGCACCGCCTGCATCATGGCCACCGCGCCGAACACGTTGACCTCGAACTGGTGGCGCAAATCCTCGATCGAGGACTCTTCCAGGATGCCTTCGTGGCCATAGCCGGCATTGTTCACGAGCACGTCGATCGGGCCGATGCTGCGCTCGATCTCAGCGACCGCAGGGGCGACCCTGCTGGTGTTGGCGACGTCGAGAATCACGGCGTGCGCGCCTTTGCCGAGTTTCTCGAAATTCTCCTGGTCGCTTTGCTTCCGCACGGTGCCGGCGACCGTGTGCCCTTCCCGCAGGGCAGCTTCGGCCAGTGCGCGGCCGAAGCCGGTGGAAACGCCTGTGATGAGGAATGTTTTTGCCATCTGTGATGTCCTTTCGGCCCAAATCCCGGATCACAGATAGGCGGATTGATTAATGCAACAATCGGCATAAATTGACATGACCTGATGCAGAATATCGAACAATGCTCGATGCCGGCCTTTTCGAACTGAACGCCATCGCCGCGATCGCGGCCCACCGCAGTTTCCGCGCGGCGGCCACGCATCTCGCCATCGGCCCTCAGCCATGCGGTGGCAGGGCTGGAGAAGCGGCTTGGCGTTCGCCTCATCAACCGCACGACGCGCAGCGTCTCGTTGTCGGCGGCGGGCGAGCGCTTCCTCTCACGGGTCAATCCGGCGTTGCGCGAGATCGCCGGCGCCATGGAAGACGTGAACGTCTTCCGCGACACGCCGGCGGGCGCGCTGCGCATCAGCCTGAAGGAGCGCGCCGGCCATCAGATCTTGCGGGCTGTCGTTGCAAAATTCCTGCGGCGATATCCCGACATGCAGGTCGAACTGACGATGGAGGGCCGTCACATCGACATCGTCGCGGAAGGCTTTGATGCGGGCATTCGGCTTGCCGAAGCCGTTCCGCAAGACATGGTGGCGGTCCCCTGCGGGCCGGACTCGCGTTTCCTCGTGGTAGGCGCGCCGTCCTATTTCGAACGGATGTCGGTGCCGCGCTCGCCTTCGGATCTGCTTGCGCATGAATGTGTTCGCAGGCGGATGCCCAGCGGCAAGCTGTACCGGTGGGAGTTCGAGAAGCGCGGCGAGGAGGTCGCGTTGGACGTGCCGGGCAGGCTGACGCTCGATAACGATGCCCTGATGGTCGAGTCCGCGCTGGATGGCTTCGGCCTCATTTTCGTGAGCGAGTGGTGGGTCGCCGATCATCTCGCCTGTGGCCGCTTGCGCGCGGCCCTTGAAGACTGGACGCCGCCGTTTCCCGGATTGCGCCTCTATTACCCGCGGCATCGACACATGACCGCTGGCTTGCGTGCCTTCATCGATCTGCTGCGGGAAGAACTGCCGTCGGCCGTGGCGGGAAAAGCGGGCGGAATTCCCAAGCCAGCGCAGGCTTCGAAATCGGTGCGGTCTATGCAATCGGCAAATATTCGCAAGTGAAGGCGAACGGCTTCCGCTTGTCGCCTTGGATAACCCGGCGGCGAGGGCCATCCGTGCACCGGCGCGGCGTCACGAACCCTTGATGCGGGCAGCGACCCTGTGCGACAAATACCGCCATGAGCGCCGCCGCCGTCAACGTCGTCAACCATCCGCTGGTGCAGCACAAGCTCACGCTGATGCGCGAGCGCGACCGGTCGATCAAGAGTTTCCGGGAACTCGTCAACGAGGTCGGCATGCTGCTCTGCTACGAGGTGACGCGCGACCTGCCGCTCGAACTGGTCGACATCGAGACGCCGCTGATGCCGATGAAGGCGCCGATGATCGCAGGCAAGAAATTGACCTTCGCGCCGATCCTGCGCGCCGGCGTCGGATTCCTGGACGGCATGCTCGCGCTGGTGCCGTCGGCGCGCGTGTCGCATATCGGGCTCTATCGCGATCCCGAGACGCTGGAAGCGGTGGAATATTTCTTCAAGGCGCCGCACGATCTGGCCGATCGCACCGCGATCCTGATGGACCCGATGCTGGCGACCGGCAATTCCGCCGTCGCCGGTGCGAACCTCCTGAAAAAGCGTGGCGCCCGTGACCTCCGTTTCGTCTGCCTGCTGGCCGCCCCTGAGGGCATCGCGCATTTTCAGCGGGAGCATCCCGATGTGCCGCTCTGGACCGCGGCCATCGATGAGCGGTTGAACGACCACGGCTACATCCTGCCCGGCCTCGGCGATGCCGGCGATCGCATGTTCGGCACCAAATAGGCCCAGTTATCATGGATCCCATCTTCCGCGTTGACGGCAACAAAGTCGTCACCAGCCCGGATGCCGCCGGCCCCTGGCATCCGCAGATGCAGCACGGTTCCGCGCCTGCGGCGCTGGTGGTGTGGGCCGCGGAGTCCCTGCTCACGCCGGTGCCGATGCAGATCGCGCGCGTCACCATCGATCTGATGCGGCCGGTGCCGGTCGCGCCGCTCACCATCGAGACCGAGATCTTGCGCGAGGGCCGCAAGATCCAGCTCTGCGGCGTGCGGCTCCTGGCCGAAGGCGTGCCTGTGGTCGCGGCCTCCGTGCTGCGGATCAAGTCGCAGGCGCAGGCATTGCCGCCCGATGTCGTTGACCTGCCGCTCGGGCTTCCCGGCCCCGATCAATCGATGTTCGAGCCTGCCGATAACGCCGGCAGCCCGTTCACCAGATGCATCTCGATGCGCGCCGCGCGCGGCCGCTTCGGCATGGTTGGTCCTGCCGCGATCTGGTTTCGCGTCGACCGGCCGCTGATCGCGGGATCGCCGGTGTCGCAGGCCATGCGCGCGGTGGTCGCCGCCGATTTCAGTAACGGCACCTCGTCCACGCTCGATTTCCGGGAGTGGACCTTCATCAATGCGGACCTCACCGTGAGCCTGGCGCGACAACCGGTCGGCGAGTGGATCCTGCTCGACGGCGAAAGCTGGATCGGACCTGACGGGGCAGGGCTTGCGATGTCGCGCCTCGCCGACGAGCGCGGGTATTTTGGCCGCGCCGTGCAAAGCCTGGTGATTGAGAAGCGCTAAGGTAACGCGACGAAAAATCGCTTCGTCGCCTTGGAACGCTTCGAGGCCGGGCGAGTTTGGCCCCTCGTTGAGGGCCATCATGAAGTGCGTTGATTTAGCCGCCGGCGGACTGACGCTCGCTGCCAGGCAAGCGTCAGCCGTTGGCGCTGCCTATCCTATTGCAGCCAAGTCTTTTTTAAGCCGGAGCGTGCCGTGAGGCCGGGTCCTTCCTCCGAGCGTGCGGTGGTCATTGCCTCGAGCGAGCGTGAAGCGGTCGAGACCGCCTGCCTGATCCGTGAGGCCGGCTACTATGCCAACATCTGCGGCGATCTCACCGCGCTGAGGCGCGAGATCGCAAGCGGCGCGGGGCTCGCCGTGATCGCCGATGACGCGATCGTGGGGAAGGATTTGACCAGCTTGACGCGATGGCTCAACGATCAGCCGGCATGGTCGGATTTCCCGATCGTGCTTCTGACCCAGGGCGGCAGCCCCGAGCGCGATCCCGGCGCGGTACGGCTCGGCAAGATCCTGGGCAATGTCACCTTCATCGAGCGGCCGTTTCATCCCACCACGCTTGCGAGCATCGTCGGCTCCGCAGTGCGTGGCCGACGCCGCCAGTACCAGACCCGCGCCATCCTCGAAGACCTCACCGAAAGCGAGAGCCTGCTGCAGACCGCGCTCAACGCCGGCCAGCTCGGCGCGCTGGAATTGCATTTGCCGGAATTCGAGCTGGAGGCCTCGGACATCTGCAAGACCTATTTCGGGCGCCGTACGAGCGAGCGGTTCACCTATCCGGAGCTGCTCGACGCCGTACATCCCGACGACCGCGAGCGGCGTCTCGGCGTCCTGGCGCAAAGCATCCGCACCGGCAAGCACTACGCGATCGAATACCGGGTGATCTGGCCGGACGGCTCGCAGCATTGGCTCGACGTGCGCGCCCGCGCCGTGCGGCGGCCCGATGGCAGTCTCAAATCGCTGGTCGGTGTCTGCTCCGACATCACCCTGCGCAAGACCGCCGAGATCGAGCGCGAAAACCTGCTGGCGCAGCTTGCAGCCGAGCGCACCGCGCTTTCGGAATTGACGGCGACGCTGGAGCAGCGCGTCGAGCAGCGCACCGCCGACCTCCTGAAAGAGGTCGCCGCCCGCGAAAAGGCACAGGAGCAGCTCCGCCATGCGCAGAAGATGGAGATAATCGGCCAGCTCACCGGCGGTATCGCCCATGACTTCAACAATCTCCTGATGGCGGTGATGGGCAATCTCGAACTCTTGCGCAAGCGCCTGCCGAGCGACCAGCGCCTGCATCGTCTCATCGACGGCGCAATGCAGGGGGCCGAGCGCGGCGCCTCGCTGACGCAGCGGCTGCTCGCCTTCGCCCGGCAGCAGGATCTGCGCGTGGAGCCGGTCGATCTGCGCGCGCTGATCCGGGGCATGAGCAATCTGCTCGAACGCTCGCTGGGGCCGCGGATCGCATTGCACCTCGATTTGCCCGAAGGCCTGCCGCCGGCGCGGATCGACGCCAACCAGCTCGAGCTTGCGATCCTCAATCTCGCGATCAACGCGCGCGATGCGATGTCGGATGGCGGCGCAATCGACATCAAGGTGTCGGAAAATCAGGCCGCGAAGGATCCGGCGCTCATGCCGGGCTGTTATCTCAAGCTGTCGGTGATCGATACCGGCAGTGGGATGTCGCCGGAGATCCTGAAGCGCGCGATCGAGCCGTTCTTCTCGTCAAAGCCGCTCGGCAAGGGCACCGGGCTCGGACTGTCGATGGTGCATGGGCTCGCCGTGCAACTCGGCGGCACGCTGCAGCTTTCCAGCATCGAAGGCCAGGGCACCACCGCAACGCTGATGCTGCCGGTTGCGACGGTCCTGGCGGAAGCAGCGAGCCCAGCGCCGCCGTCGCGAAAGCTCAAGCGCTCCGCGGTGATCCTGTTCGTCGACGACGATCCCTTGATCGCGATGTCGACCACGGAGATGCTGGAGGATCTCGGCCACCGCGTGATCGGCGCCACCTCAGGCCTGCACGCGCTTGACATCCTTCGCAGCGAGCAGCCGCTCGATTTGATGATGACCGATCACGTCATGCCAGGGATGACCGGGCTCGAGCTTGCCGCCGCCACGCGAAAAGTGCGCCCGTCACTGCCGATCCTGCTCGCCACCGGTTATGCCGAACTGCCCGACGGCGTGCAGGTCGACCTGCCGCGACTGGCGAAGCCCTACCACCAGGATCAGTTGCGCGACCGGCTGGACCAATTGCTGCGGTGAGCGTTACCCCAGCTCTCTCCACGTCATTGCGAGCGGAGCGAAGCAATCCATAGCGACGCACGCGGAGGCGTGGATTGCTTCGTCGCTTCGCTCCTCGCAATGACGTCGCGTAGCGATGCGGCGCACCTATCGGAGATGCTGCCGCGCGTCTCGAGCGCACGCGCGTCATCCCACCATCCGCTCGCGGCCGGTCCAGAAGCTTGCCTTCAACACCTTCTTGTCGACCTTGCCGACGCCGGTCATCGGCAATTCCTTCACGAAGCGGACCTGCTTCGGCGCATGCGCCGAGCCTTTCTTCGCTTTCACCACGTTGATCAGCTCATCCGCATCCGGCCGCGCGCCGTCGCGGGCGACGATAACAGCGGTGACCGCTTCACCCCATTTGTCGTCGGGCACGCCGACGACCGCCACCATCGCCACATCCGCATGCTGCGACAGCACGTCCTCGACCTCGCGCGGGAAGATATTGAAGCCGCCGGAGACGATCATGTCCTTCTTGCGATCGAGGATGTACATGTAGCCGCGCTCATCGGCGCGGGCGATGTCGCCGGTATGCAGCCAGCCGTTCTTGAGCGTCTCCGCTGTCGTATCGGGCCGCTTCCAGTATTCCGCCATCACATGCGGCGCGCGCACGCAGATCTCGCCAGCTTCGCCGGTTGCGACCTCCTCGTCATTGTCATCAAGGATCTTCACGTCGCAGACGGCGATCGGGAAGCCGCAGGACAGGAACAGCCCGGGCGTCTTCGGATCATGGTCGGCCTTGCGCAGCACCGAGACCGGATAGCATTCGGTCTGGCCGTAAAGCTGCGAGAACACCGGCCCGATCCGCTCGATGCCTTCGACCAGCCGGCTCGGCGACATCGCCGAGGCGCCATAAAGCAACAGTTCGAGCGAGGAGAGATCGGTCTTATCAAGCAAGGGATGATCGAGCAGCACATAGATCATGGTCGGCACGAACAGCGTGAAGTTGATCTTCTCCCGCTCGATGGTCTTGAGCACGGCCTCGGGATCGAAACCCCTCAGCATGTGCACGGTGCCGCCGCGCATCAGCGTCGGCAGCACTTTCGTTCCGGCGACATGGCTGATCGGCGCCACCGTGAGATAGCGCGGTGTGTCGGGGATTTCGAAATCGGCCAGGATCGCGCCGGCGAAGCCGCCATATTCGCGGTGATGGCGCAGCGCGCCCTTGGATTTGCCTGTCGTGCCGCCGGTATAGTTCAGCGTCGCGATGTCGTCCGGTCCGGCCAGGCAGCGCGCGATAGCGTGCCCCGCCTGCTCGATCGCCTGCAACAGGTCGATGCCGTAATCGGCGGGGCCGAGCGTGAACACGGTTTTGATATTCGTGGCTTTCGCCGCGAGATCGCCGCCGCGGTCGCGGAAGGTCGCGGCATCGATGATCAGCATCTGCGCGTCCGAATCCTCGATCTGGAATAGCTGATCGTCCAGCGATCCCAGAGGATGCAGCCAGGTGATCGCAAGTCGCGCGAGCTGCGCGGCGACGCCGGCGCACCAGGCGTCGGCGCGGTTGGCGCTCAGCAGCGCGACGCGGGTGCCGGGCGCGAAGCCGAGCCGCATGAACACGTTCTGGATCCGCCCGACCAGGTCGGTCGTGCCCCGGTAGGTGATCGATCCATCAGGCCAACTGAAGGCGGTGCGCGTGGGATAGCGTGCCAGCGCCCGCAGCGTCTGCGCGCACACCGGTGGAAACGCATGGAGCGGATCGCTCATCTCAAGAATTCCTCCCCGTCGGTTTTGTGTCTGGCATTTCTTCGTGCCAATGTTGACGATGACGCTAGCACAACAAGGAAGCGGCTCAAGCCGGGAGAGGGAAGAAACGCCTTGCCGTCGAACAACATTCGCTCGCGCTTTCGCGAACGCCTCTCGCTGCCGCTGATCGCGGCGCCGATGTTTCTGGTCTCCGGCGTCGAGCTGGTGACAGCCGCCTGCCGCAATGGCGTGATCGGCTCGTTCCCCACGGTGAATTGCCGCGAGACGGAACAGCTCGATCAGTGGCTCGCCGAGATCGAGGATCGATTGCAGCGGCATTCCGACGCCAGCGGCAACGCGGCCGCGCCGATCTGTCCGAACCTGATCGTGCACCGCTCCAACGCGCAGCTGCAGCAGGATCTGGATGTGCTGCTGCGTCACAAGCCGGAGATGGTCATCACCTCGGTCGGCTCTCCGGCGCCTGTACTGGCGCCGCTGCATGACGCCGGCGCGCTGGTGTTCGCCGACGTCGCGTCGATCCGCCACGCCGAGCGCGCGGTCGAAGCCGGCGCCGACGGATTGGTGCTGCTCACCGCGGGCGCGGGTGGGCAGACCGGCTGGCTCAATCCGTTCGTGTTCGTGCGCGCTGTCCGCGCCTTCTTCGACGGTCCGATCGTGCTCGCCGGAGGCATCTGCGATGGCCACGCGCTCCGCGCCGCCGAAGCGCTCGGCTGCGACCTCGCCTATATGGGCACCAAATTCATCGCCACGCGCGAGAGCATGGCGGATATCAGCTACAAGCAGATGCTGGTCGCAAGCGGCGCCGACGATATCCTGCTCACCACTGCCTTCACCGGCCTGCAGACCAACATGCTGCGCCCCTCGATCGAAGCTGCCGGCCTCGATCCCGACAACCTGCCGCAGCGCGGCGCCATCGACATCGGCAAGGATATCGACATCGGCGCCCGCGAAAGCCGCCCCAAGCGCTGGCGCGATATCTGGAGCGCCGGCCATTCGGTTTCCGGCGTGACGGATGTGCTCCCGGTGGATGAACTGGTGGCGAGGACGGTCGAGGAATATCGCGCCGCCCTGTAGCCCGGATGGAGCGAAAGCGTAATCCGGGATGAGGTCACCCCGCCCTCGAAA
Organism: Bradyrhizobium sp. 31Argb; assembly: GCF_043638955.1. Classification (NCBI taxonomy): domain Bacteria; kingdom Pseudomonadati; phylum Pseudomonadota; class Alphaproteobacteria; order Hyphomicrobiales; family Nitrobacteraceae; genus Bradyrhizobium; species Bradyrhizobium sp. 31Argb. The sequence continues at coordinate 9,671 of NZ_JBEGDB010000087.1, forward strand.
CCCCGGATTGCGCTTCGCTCCATCCGGGCTACGACTAATTCGCCCCGAGATACCACTTAACCCGGCATTAACCACGTCCGCCCCAACAATAGCCGCGCAGGACAGCCCGCCGCCATGGCCAGGCTGGCGCAGGACCAAAGGGGATACGACGTGCTTCTTGAGGCCTTTCTCACCAAAACCCCCGCGACCCTTGATGAGCTTCGGACCCGCGTCCGCCACGCCTTGCAGCGCCATCCGCTCTGTCGCAACGTCGAATTCGACGTCGTCAGCATGCCTCGCACCCGCCGGACCAACTGGACCATCAGCCTGCATTCGGTATCAGGGTCCGCGCTGTTCGAGGCCCATGACATCGTCGCCGACATCCAGGAAGCCTATGAACTGGCCGCCGCGGCCTGATTTTCGCTTGTTTAAATTAGGTTTTTTCGCCTTTGCCCCGCCTTGGCGGTTCCAAGGGCATGCTAACGCCGCAATTAGCGTTCAATTTCAAGGGAAGTCCGGGCGAGATGGAGACGTCGTTGACTAGGGCCATGACCATCATCGCGCTGACCTGCTTCCTCGTGGTTGGCGCCGCCGCCACCAGCATTTTGAGCCGTGACAGCGTGCCGATGCCGCGCAGTGTCGCGGAGGAAGCCGCGCCCGTTCATCCCGTCTCCAACAAGGAGAGCAAGAAGGACCGCCTCGCGGTGGTGGCCTACGCGCTCGCCGCCTATGAGCCGCCGCCGCAGACCCCGGCGCAGGCGCAGCTTCAGGCCCAGGCCCAGGCCGCCATTCCGGATCTGACGGCCTCCCTGCGCCAAGCCTATGCCTTGGCCGAGCCGGCCGATGTCGGCCTGCCGAAATTGACCGAGCCGCCCGCGAACCAGCCTGCAGCCGCCCAGCCGGCCACGCCGGCGCCCGCGAAGCCAAAGGCTGCCGCCAAGCCCGCGCCGCAGAAGAATTACGCGCTGCTCAGCGATGCGCAGATCGCCGGCATCAAGGACCGGCTGAAGCTGACCTCGTCGCAGGAATATTACTGGCCTGCGGTCGAGACCGCGCTTCGCGCCGTCGCCCGCAAGATCCACCAGAAGCGCCAAGCTGATCCGAATGCGAACGGGATGCCGATCGATCCGGACTCCGACGAAGTGCAGCAATTGAAATCGGCGGCCATGCCGCTCCTGTTCCAGCTCCGCGAAGACCAGAAGAACGAAGTCCGCTCGCTCGCCCGCATCATCGGCCTGGAAAAAGTCGCCGCGATGATCTGAGCGGCGCGGCGCGAAAGCTTCCCACGATCCTGTCATTCCGGGGCGTCCGAAGGACGAACCCGGAATCCATCGGGCCACCTGCGTGGGCGGTGAGATGGATTCCGGGCTCGATGCTTCGCATCGCCCCGGAATGACAGGGAAGAGTCGCCCGCACAATCCGCCCGATCAATGCAGCAGGTCGTACGCCGCTACGCGATTGATGTCGGCCAGGCGACGATCGGCATTGGCCTCAAGGTCGAGGCTTCCAACCAGGTCAAGCAGGCGCTGATAGGCATGGTCCGCGACGTCAACGGGCAGAGGTTCTTCGTCGAAGGCTTCGACGTAGCCGCCAACGAGATCGCTCAGCAGCCGGCACAAAGCCTGTTGCCCGGGCTCGTCCCTCACTAACGCGTCGAGTTTTTGCTGGAAGTTTTGGAAGGTTCGCAAGCCATGGTGCTGCTGCGAGAGCCATGCATGCAAGTCGTTCATATCAGCCTCTTCATGCTACGGAAGAAGCTACCGGCTTATACACGCGGCCGGCTTCTGGCGCCATCGCGATTTTTTTGCACTGCGGCCCTTGAAGGCGGCGGAACAGGGCGACATCAATTCTCGTTGCGCCAGCCTCCCAACAGGAAAGCTTTGCGCGGTCTGCGATTTGCTCCCGCCTGCGCCTGCACGTCGGTCAGATCAACGCTGCTTCGCTTCATCAGGAGCCTGGCGATGATCCCGATGATGACGAAGGGCGTGACATAGATCACGAACACTTCGAGGGCGCGCATCGGACCGCTCCGCCTGATTGTGGACCTCGCGCATTGTAGCACAAGGCATCTTTCATGTCGGCAAGGAAGGTGCTCTGCCTACCCTAGGCCTGGGCGGAGGCGACGCATGGACTGCCTCAACGGTGCAGTGCGAAAGGTTACCCGACAGGACGACGCTGCCCCGGTTTAGTGCCGGTTCAAGCGAGCCTCCGCCCGCCACGCGTTATCGAAATTGGGCAGGCGTGCTAGTATCTCCAGTTGTTCAAGCCCAAGTCTCTTGGGTGACGTCTCTTGGGTGACGTCTGCATGCAAAGAGGAGAATTCAACTACAAGATAGAGGGAGGACAGGTCATGGCTCGCATAAGTCGGCGTGAGCTTCTTAAGCTTTCCGGCGGTGGTGCAGTTGCGGCGAGGACTGGGGGATTGGCGTCAATTCTTGCCCTGAAGCAGGCGCCCGCCTACGCACAAGCAACGACGATTCATTGGCTGCGCTGGAACGATTTCGTTCCTGCCTCGGACGAAGTGCTCCGCAAGGTGATCGTTCCCGAATGTGCCAAGGCGCTCGGCATCAAGCTCAACATCGAGATGATCAACGGCAACGACATCCAGGCGCGCACCACCTCGGCGATCCAGTCCGGCACCGGACCGGACGTGATCTGCGCGCTCAACAACTGGGCGCAGCTCTATCCCGAGAGCGTCATCGACGTCAGCGATGTGGCGGAGGAGATCGGCAAGGCGCAGGGCGGCTTCTACGAGGAATCGCGCGTCGTCGCCAATGACGGCAAGAAATGGATCGCGGTCCCCTGGTGCGTGCTCGGCGCGCAACTGGCGTACCGCAAGTCCTGGTTCGCGGAGATCGGGTACGAGGCGCCAAAGTTCCCGCAAACCTGGGAGGAATATCGCGAGGCCGGCAAGAAGCTGAAGGCGAAGGGCCGGCCCCTGGGGCAGACGGTCGGCCACAGCTTCGGCGATCCGCCGACCTATGCCTATCCGTATCTTTGGTCATGGGGCGGCAAGGAGGTCGAAGCGGACGGCAAGACGGTGACGCTGAACTCCAAGGCGACGGTCGATTCCGTCAAGTTCGCCGTAGGCTTCTGGAACGACGCATATGACGAGGGTGGGCTCGCCTGGGACGACACCAGCAACAACCGGGCCTTCCTCGCAGGCACGATCAGCTCCACGTTGAACGGCGCCTCGATCTACATCGAGGCCAAGCGCAAGCCCCAGGTCTATCTTACCGAAACCGGCACGCCGATGTGGCAGGACATCCTGCACGCGCCGCTGCCTAGGGGCGCCGCCGGCCAGTTCGGCTATCATTTGCCGATGTCGAACATGCTGATGAAGTATGTGAAGGACCAGAAGGCCGGCAAGGAGTTCCTGCGCTGGATCACCTCGAAGCCGGTCTATCAGGCGTGGTTCGATTCGCAGCAGGGCTACTCCGTCGGGGCGACCACGGTTTGGGAGCAGGATAAGCTCTGGGAGAACGACCCCGTGATGCTGCCCTTCCGGACGGCGGCGCGGGCCGGACGTTTCCCCGGCTACGCCGGGCCGGCCGACCGCCACGCAGCCGAGGTGCTCAGCAAGTACATCATGGTCGACATGACGGCAAAGGCGATACAGGGCATGCCGGCGCAGGACGCGGTGAAATGGGCGCACGACGAGGTCGCAAGGATTTATGCCGCTTGAAGCCGCTTCCTCGGCGCGCTAGGTTTTGATCTCGCCTCGGTGCTGCGGCCCGCGGCCGCAGCGCTCCGGCAGCCGTTCGGAGAACCGCTCGATGGCCGTCGACTCCGTCGTCGCTGCAAGACCCTATGTGTCCGCGCCGCGGCGCGGGCCGGTCACGCGAGTTCTTGAGAACGAGCGCTGGTTCGCGTTCTTCCTGCTGCTGCCGACCGCGGTGCTGCTCGGCCTCTTCATCGCCTATCCCTTCGTCAAGGGCGTGCTGCTGGCCGTGACCGACGCCAAGGTCGGCGTGCCCGGAAACTTCGTCGGACTGCAGAACTTCGCGGTGCTGATGAACGACAGCATCTTCCGCGTCGCGGTCTGGAACACCATCCTCTACACGGCGGTGACGACCGTCTTCAAGCTGGCGCTCGGCTTGTGGCTAGCTCTGCTGCTCAACCGCCATTTCAGGGCAAAGGCCCTGACCCGCGCCTTCATCCTGTTGCCTTTCATCATCCCGACCGTGCTCTCGACCTTCGCGTGGAAGTGGATGTTCGATCCGACCTTCAGCGTCATCAACTGGACGCTCTTTCACCTCGGCATCATCCGCACCCGCATCAATTGGCTGGGCGACCCCGGACTCGCGCTGATCTCGGTGATGATCGTCAATATCTGGCGCGGCGTGCCGTTCTACGCAATCAGCCTGCTCGCCGGATTGCAGACCATCAGTCCGGAGCTGGCCGAGGCGGCCGCGATCGACGGAGCGCGGCCTTGGCAGCGCTTCCGCTACATCACCTGGCCGCTGCTGCTGCCGGTCACCATGGTCGTCGTGCTGTTCTCGGTGATCCAGACATTCGCCGATTTCCAGCTCGTCTATATCCTGACCGGCGGCGGACCGGCCAACGCCACGCAGCTCTTCGCCACCTATGCCTATCAGGTCGGCGTCGGCACGGGTCTGTTGGGTGAGGGCGCGGCGATATCGCTCGCGATGTTCCCGGTGCTGCTCGTCGTCGTCGTCGTGCAGCTCCTCTATATCCGCCGCGTGGAGACACTTTGATGATAGAGGGCGCGCGCTGGCGTCGTTGGGTCTTCTTCAATCTCCCGCTCGCGCTGTTCGTGATCGGGCTCCTCTTCCCGTTTTATTGGATGATGGTGACGACGGTGCGGCCGGACGCCGAGCTCTATCGTCCCTGGATGGCGCCGAACTACACGCCGTTCTGGACGCTCAATCCGACCCTCGACCATATCCGGTATCTCCTGGACGAGACGCTGTTCAGCAGGTGGATGCTGAACACCTTCTTCATCTCGGTGCTCGCCACCGTGATCTCGCTATTCTGCGGGCTCCTGGCCGGCTACGCGCTCTCCCGGCTCAAATTTCCGTTCGCCGGCAGCCTCGGCACCGGAATCTTCATCACCTATCTCGTGCCGCAGACGCTGTTGTTCATCCCGCTCGCCGATATCATCCGCAACTTCCGCCTCGGCGATACGCCCTGGGCGCTCGTTCTCACATACCCCACCTTCCTCATCCCCTTCTGCACCTGGCTGCTGATGGGCTACTTCAAGGCGATCCCGCGCGAGCTCGAGGAATGCGCACGCATCGACGGCGCGACGCGCTGGCAGGCGATGGTCTACATCGTCTTTCCGGTCGCCGTGCCGGGCATCCTCTCGGCCGGAATCTTCGCTTTCACGCTGTCGTGGAACGAGTTCATCTATGCCCTCGTCTTCCTGTCCTCGCCGGAGCAGAAGACGGTCTCCGTCGGCATCACCTCGGAGCTTGTCCGCGGCGACGTGTTCTACTGGGGCTCGCTGATGGCCGGCGCGCTTCTCGGTTCGGTCCCGGTGGCGCTGATCTATTCCTTCTTCGTCGAGTACTACGTCGCCGGCATCACCGGGTCCGTCAAAGGGTGAGGCAAAGGGTGAGCAATGTCTCGGGTCATCATACGGAGTTTGAACAAGAGGTTTGACGGGGTCCATGCCGTCAAGGACGTCAATCTTGAGATTCACGACAAGGAATTCGTGGTGCTTGTCGGTCCCTCGGGCTGCGGCAAGACGACGACGCTCCGCATGGTGGCAGGGCTCGAATCGATCACTTCGGGCGAGATCATGATCGGTGACCGCATCGTCAACGAGCTGCCGCCGATGGACCGCGACATTGCCATGGTGTTCCAGAACTACGCCCTTTATCCGCACATGAGCGTCTACGACAACATGGCCTTCGGCCTGAAGATGCGCGGGTTCGATCGCGCCGAGATCGCGAACCGCGTGAAGGCCGCGGCCGAAATCCTTGGCATAGAGGAGCAACTGCAACGCAAGCCGCGGCAGCTCTCCGGCGGCCAGCGGCAGCGCGTCGCCTTGGGCCGCGCCATCGTTCGACATCCGCAGGTGTTCCTGTTCGACGAGCCGCTGTCGAACCTCGACGCCAAGCTGCGCATCCAGATGCGGGTGGAGATCAAGAAGATCCACGTCCGCCTCGGCACCACCGCGATCTACGTCACCCACGATCAGGTCGAAGCGATGACGCTCGGCGATCGCGTGGTCGTCATGAAGGATGGTCTCGTTCAGCAGGTGGGCGAGCCGCTCGAGCTCTACAACGAGCCCGCCAACCGCTTCGTCGCAGGCTTCATCGGCTCCCCGGCCATGAACTTCGCGACGGTGGAAATGGCCGACGCCGAGGGCGCCCTCTGGGCCCGCCATGAGGGCATCCGCATCAAGCTGCCGACTGAGCTCGCAGGCCGGCTCCGGCCGCATGTCGGAGAGAATGTCACGCTCGGAATCCGGCCGGAGGATCTGCACGTCGCATCCGGCAGCGACATGGCGGACCTCAGCTTCGATGCCGTGGTCGAGGTCATCGAGAAGCTCGGCTCCCAGATTCTTCTGGACGTCAGGGTTGGCCCCAACACGATGGTGGCCGCAGTCGAACCGACCGTCAAAGCGAAAGTCCACGACCGCCTTCGCCTCGCGCTCAATCCCGACCGGCTGTACTTCTTCGACCGCGTGTCGCAGGCGGCAATCTGAGGTTTTTCACATTGGCGTGCTCGGGATGGGGTCGTGTTACTCAAGCGTCCCGGCCGCCGATGGTGTTGGACCAATAGCCGCGGCGGACTGCGGCTTGGAGAGGTGCTGCTTCAGCCGCGTGATTCCTTCCAGCGCCCAGTCGCGAACGTCCGTCACCTCGATCCATGCGTCGATGTAGTGCGCCGGGTCGTAGACGTGGCCGTAGCCGATCGGCGCCTCGGTTGCCATGAACATGTCCAGCATCAATTGGAAAAGAGTTACGACCGGGTACCAGCGCAATTGCGGCGACACGTCCGGGCCGCGCGGCGGCTGCATCCAGTCCGGTTCGCGATAGAGGCTGCGATAGTCGAAAAAGGTCGCCGGATCGCTTGCATATTGGAGGTAGACGATCCTCACCGGTCCCCACGGGGCATTCGGACCTGGGGGCTCGGCAGCCTCTCCGTGCTGATTCATGAACCGCACGAACGATCCATCGCGAAAGCGGGGAAGCCAGGCGGGCGACCCGGGGTTGCGATGGTCGGTGAGCCAGCGCCAGAGCCTGCTCGAATAGGGCGGCCCGCTCCAGAGCGCGCCATCGAAAGGGTCGCCCATCACTTCGATCAGGTCCGTCGACTGTTCGGAATTCGTGGCGCCAAGACTGATACCGTGGAGATAAAGCCTCGGCCGGTTTCCCCTCGGAAGCGTGGTCCAATATCCATAGATCTCCTTGAAGACGGCGCGCGCGACTTCAGCGCCATAGCCTGGGTCCACGAGCAGGTATAGCCAACTGGCAAGATAGGAGTATTGCAGAGCAACGCTCGCCACGTCACCGTCGTGCAGATATTCGACGCTGTCGATCGCCGCCGGGTCAACCCAGCCGGTGCCGGTCGGAGTTACCACAATAAGCACGGATCGTTCGAACCCGCCGACGCGCTTTAGTTCTTCCAGTGCAAGCTTGGCGCGCCGTTCCGGCGTGGCCGCCGAGCGTAGTCCGACATAGGCGCGAATGGGCTCGAGCGCTCGCCTGCCCGACAAAGTGCTTATGTCTTCGCGGGTCGGCCCCGAGGAGATGAACTCTCGCCCCGCCCGCCCGAGCTTGTCCCAGGCGAGCAGGGAAGCGTTGCTTCCGGTCTTCAAAGGGTCTGTGGGCGGCGGAGTCTCCAGTTCGATCATCGCGTCGTATTCCCGGAAGGACGCCTCTGCGACGTGCAGGACCGCGCGGAAGAGGACTCCATTGATAACCGACCAAAACAGCGCAACCGCCGCGATGACGCCGATGACGTTAGACACCCGTCCTGGCAGGAAACGATTAACGCTTGTCGCGACAAAGCGGAGCGTCAGTCGGAAGAGCCGCGCGAGCGCGATCAGGATTGCGAAAACAGTCAGCGCAATCAGGCTGACCTCGAGTGGATGCACCGTGTCGACCGGCTCGAGTTTCATCAACTCACGGATTGAATTCTGCCATTGCGCCATCTGCGAGAGGGAGATGATCGCGACGATCGCGCAACCGGTGGCGGCAGCGAGCTTGACGACGCGCAGGAAGCGGCCAGTGAGTTGCACAAGCTCCATATAGTCCCAAAGCCAAACGCCAAATACGCCGATGCCGTATCCGGCCGCAAGAGAGCATCCAGAAAGCACGCCCTGCGTCAAAAAGGTCCGCGGCAACAGCGTCGGCGTCAGAGAGGCAGCAAAAAACAGCGTTCCAATGAGAACGCCGCCGGTAGAGAATGAAGGCCACAGCCTTCTCTTTATGGCTGGGGATCGATTGGTGACCATCGTGCTGCGAGCGAAGTGTGGTCAGAAAGCGCCGTTGAACGGATTGCAACAGCATCGCAAGCATGCCGCATACTGACCCGAGTGTTTAGCCGAAGGATCGTCGGCCCGGACGGTATCCTTCGTGTGGCAAACCGCCTTTGAAGAGCATGACGCCCCCCTTGCTGGTTAATCGTCAACCTTCTGCGCGGCGCGCGTTGGCCACTACTAGCATTTTTGTGCCAGCTCGTACACAACTGGGTTGTATGACTATTCGCCAGATCCCTTGACAGGCTGGTGTTGATGGCTGCGCCGACGCCCCCGTTGGATCATTGTTGGGCGCTACGCTGCCAGAGGCTCGCCCTGGCGCCACCCGCGATCATCATCCCGCGGGCATCAGGCGAAGAGGTCGCGGAACCGACAGCAGGAGGGAACACGCGACACGATCCGTCGTATTGCAAGGTAGGCAATTGACGAGCCGGCCAGCCTGGGGACAATTGATCACGTGTGCAAACGAGTGCGGATCTCTTGAGCCGTTATGGTGATGAAACATGAAGGACATACTCGTTTTCCTTTCTCCCTCGCGCAGAGATGACCTCTCGAGCGGAGCGCATTGCGCGATCGCCCTGGCTCGCATGCATGGGGCGCATCTATCTGCATTGATTGCAGATGTGGAAACCGACCTCCGCGACTTGCCGCCTGAACCGGACATTCGGCAAGTGGAGAGGGCTGGCGCCAAGCCGGCAACGTCAAGTGAACGGGTGGCACGAACGGCGGAACTCGTTCAGTCCGCTGCGACGGACGCAAACGTATCATGTGACATTCTGCAGACCGAAAACCAGCCCGTCTCGCTTCGCGAACGAATGATCCATTGCACCCAGGTGCACGACGTCCTGATTATCGATGCGCGCGGGCCGCTCGATTCGCCCCGCAAAGAACTCGTCGAGGCAGCTCTGTTTGCGAGTGGTCGGCCAATTGTCTTCGTGCCACCAAACACCCCTGTACTCGCAAAAGGCCGGATTGTCGTTGCATGGGACGGAACACGCTCGGCGGTTCGTGCAGTGCGCGATGCTTTGCCCCTTCTCGCTCAGTCGCGTGAGGTACTCGTCGTATCGGTCATTGACGACAAGCTGTTTCCGATACCTCATTCTGGAGACGCACTCTGCCGCTATCTGGCGCGGTGGCATGTTGATGCCAAGTTCGGCACGATCCATCGTGAGACTTTGAACATTGGCGCGAGCCTTCTGGCCTGTGCGCAGCAAGCAGACGCGGATCTGCTTGTGATGGGCGCGTTCGCACATGGATTCGAGCGCGAGCTGATGCTCGGTAGCGCAACGCGAGATATCTTCAACGCGAGGATCGAGATTCCCGTACTCTTATCGCACTAGTTTGCAGCGACGGCGCCGCCTGCGCGCGCGACATCCATCCTTCATGCGGCCCTGCTGCTGGCTGCACTAGAACTTGGCAAACACATTGACGCGACCATCCTGCGTCGCGCCGTGGAAGCGGTCTTCGTAGCCAGTGACGCTGACGAAGCCGGGGACTGGAAACCACGAATTTGTCGGTGAACTGAAAGCGAGCGGGTCAAACGCTGCCCGTTCAACTCCTGGCGGGGATGTTGGATCGTGACAAACGTAACCATCCAAGTGTTGCGAAGCGCGCGATCACGGCGTCTCCTCATGCGGAAGAGCGTGCGCCCGAGGCTGGCGTGTACCGGAGTGGTATGATGATGAACATACAATGGATGGCTCTGCTCCTGGCTATGGTCGCGGGCGGGGCGCATGCGGCGACGCCGTTGGCGCTCGAGGCGCGGAACGGGATGGTTGTGAGTTCGCAACACTTCGCGTCTGAGGCAGGCCTGGAGATCCTGAAGGCCGGCGGCAACGCCATCGATGCGGCTGTCGCCGTAGGCTACGCCGAGGCGGTCGTAAATCCGTGTTGCGGCAATATTGGTGGCGGCGGGTTTATGCTGATGCATTTGGCCGATGGTCGTGACCGGTTCATCAATTTCCGCGAAACTGCGCCGGCAGCGGCGAGCGAAAAGATGTATCTCGACATCAGCGGCAATCCGATTCCTGGCGCCAGCCGGTATGGCTACAAGGCGGTTGCTCTCCCGGGCACAGTCAAGGGGCTGGATGCCGCCCTGACCGAATATGGGACGATGTCGCGCGCCGAGGTGATGGCGCCCGCGATCCGGCTTGCCCGCGATGGGTTCGTGCTGACCCGCGCCGACACCGACATCATGGATTATGCGGCAGGTCGGTTTCACAATGACCCGGCGGTCGCAGGCATCTTTCTGCGCCACGACGGAAGCAACCTCCAGCCGGGCGACAGGTTGGTGCAGACGGATCTGGCGGTGACGCTCGAAGCGATCGCCAAGGATGGGCCGGACGCCTTCTACACCGGCCGAATCCCGGCTGCGGTCGAGCCTGCGTCGAAGGCAGGCGGCGGAATCCTTACAGCCGATGATTTTGCTCATTACAAGATCACCGAGACGGAGCCGCTGCACTGTACCTATCGCGGCTACGTCTTCGCCTCGGCGCCGCCACCGAGCTCAGGCGGCACGACACTGTGCGAGATCCTGAATGTTCTCGAGGGCTACGACATGGCGGCGCTTGGTTTTCACTCGGCTGCCTCGATCCATGTCATGGCCGAGGCCATGCGTTATGCCTATCTCGACCGCAATACGTATTTGGGCGATCCCGATTTCGTTAGAAATCCCGTTGATCGGCTATTGTCCAAGCACTATGCGGCAGCCATCCGAGCCAAAATTCTGCCCGACAAGGCGACGCCTTCGGAGGCGGTGCGGCCCGGACTCGAACCGCAAGGCGATACCACGCACTACTCGGTCATCGATCACGCCGGCAACGCTGTTTCTGTCACCTACACGCTGAACGGTCTGTTCGGCGCAGCGGTGATGGCGCCGGGCACTGGTTTCGTCCTGAATGACGAGATGGATGACTTCACTATCAAGCGCGGCGTGCCGAATATGTACGGGCTGGTGCAGGACCAGGCGAATCTCATCGCGCCGAATAAGCGCCCGCTGTCATCAATGGCCCCGACGCTGATCACCCGGAACGGCAAAATCTTTGCGGCGCTCGGCAGCCCGGGCGGCCCGCGGATCATCACCATTACGCTTGAGGCGGCACTCAACATCATCGATTACGGCATGGAGCCGCGGCAGGCAGTTGATGCGCCCCGGCTCCATCTTCAAGGGCTGCCTGATGAACTCGACTACGAGCCGTATGCGATCTCACCTGACACCGCAAAGCTGCTTCGTGAGATGGGCTACAAACTGGTCGAACAGACGCCGTGGGGAGCGGCTGAGGTCATCGCGATCGGTCCTCCCGATGGCGGCGTTTCCGGTCCGCGCTCGTCCGGCAATGATGCCGCGCGGAGCGGCAGGATGCGGCCCGGCTATTTCTATGGCGCCCACGATGATCGCCGACCGGCCGGCAGTGCCGCGGGAGACTAGATCGACGTTTCGAAAGGTCGCGACCGATGAATCGTTGAGCAGGACACCAGCAGCGTGAAGGCTGCGGCCGAAATCCTTGGCATCGAGGAACAACTGCAACGCAAGCCGCGGCAGCTCTCCGGCGGCCAGCCGCAGCGCGTCGCCTTGGGCCGCGCCATCGTTCGACATCCGCAGGTGTTCCTGTTCGACGAGCCGCTATCGAATCTCGACGCCAAGCTGCTCCGGTCGTATGTGGGAGAGAACGTCACGCTCGGAATCCGCCCGGAGGATCTGCATGTCGCATCCGACAGCGACGCGGCGGGCCTCAGCTTCGATGCTGTGGTCGAGGTCATCGAGAAGCTCGGCTCCCAGATTCTCTCGGACGTCAGGGTCGGCCCCAACACGATGGTGGCCGCAGTGGAGCCGACCATCAAGGCAAAAGTCCGCGACCGGCTTCGCCTCGCGCTGAATCCCGATCGGCTGTACTTCTTTGACCGTGTATCGCAGGCGGCGATCTGACGGTTTTTCTTGCGTTAGAGCATGATCCAATCAGGTGGAATTGCAGCCGCGATGAACGCTGCGCTCCCTCTCCCGCTTGCGGGAGAGGGTCTGGAGAGGGCTCTCCGCGAAGGGACTCTTCGTGTGGAGAGAGCGCCATAGCCGAAGCGATGGTGGCCGAAATGGTCACTTGCACACGTCGCGTCTTAGGCATTAGGCGTTCGAGCGAGGTTTCGACGGCGTCAAAGCTGTTTCTCAGAGCGAGATACAGTTGAGCGGCGGCTTGCGTTAGGACCAGTTTGCCCACCTGCCGTTCGAAGTGCCGGAGGCGCTGACGTGCCTGCTTGCGTCAGGAGCCATGCACGAAATGCCGAGAGCAGGGGATTGTCGGCTTTCTCTTCCGGGCAGGCGAAATAGTACGAGCCGACGCTTCTCAACGTGAGGCTCGACAGCACCTTCAGCTTGCCGGAGGTCAACTGGTCGGAAATCAGGAATTCAGGAAGCAGGGCGACGCCAAGACCGGAGTTCGCTGCGCTGATCAAAGTGGATTGAATATCGAAGCGTGGCCCGCGGATCACATTCGTGCCGCCGAGTTCCGCAGCATCGAACCAGCGACGCCATGCGTCGGGTCGCGTGACCAGATGCAGAAGCCGCAATTCGGCAACCTCACTCGGTCGCAGTTCGGCGCGCTTGCCGATAAGCGTCGGCGATCCGACCGGCAGAAGAACTTCGTCGAACAGATAGTCTGCTTGCGTGCCGGGCCAGTCCGGTTCACCGAAGTATAGCGCGCCATCGAGCGCGGTCTCGCTGAAGAAGAAGCGCGTGTTGCGCGCACTCACGTTGACGGCAACGCCGGGATTCTGAGCATAGAAGTCCGGCAGGCGCGGAATGAGCCATTGGGTGCCGACGGTGGGCAGCACCGCGATGTCCAGAACCGTGCCGTCGGCCTCGTAGCCCATGATCTCGAGTGTATCGCGCTCGATCCGCTCGATCGTCTGCGCCACACGGGTGCTGTAGGCTGTTCCGGCACGCGTCAGGGTGATCCGCTTTTTGATCCGGTGGAAGAGTTTGACGCCGAGCTGTGTCTCCAGCTGCGCGATCTGGCGCGAGACCGCACTTCCGGTCAGCGCGAGTTCGCTGGCGGCACGCGTGACGCTGAGGTGCTTAGCAACCGCGCTGAAGGCCATCAGCGCGCCGAGGCTGGGTATTCTGCGGCGCATAGTTCATTCCAAAAACGCAAGACGTCCGCAGATTAAATTGTTTGCACGCCTAAACACAAGGCAACAAACTTGCGCGGATGACGAAAGTCAATTGAGCGGCGGCCTCTATCAACGCCGCGCCCATCAATGGCGTTGGGAATTTCAGACTGCGGCGCCAGCCAACCTGCAGGCGCTTCAACGATCAACTTCAAGGAGAATATCCGTGGCGGTCAACAAATTGCATGCCGAGTTCCACACGCTCGACATGGAGAGCGGCTGGCAGCTGCCCCAGGGCTACGATCCCAAGTCAGGCGCGCTGGAGAAGATTTTGTCCGGATCGCTGGACACCGCGAACAAGCGCGGTAGCCGGACGCGATTGCTGAAATTCCCTCCGGGCCTATTCACCAAGCAACCGATCGTTCACGACCACTGGGAAGAAGTCTTTCTGGTCTCCGGCGACCTGATCGTTGGCAATGACGTGAACGGGCAAGGCGGCACGCCGTTTGCTGGATACACCTACGCCGTCAGGCCGCCGGGCGCGTGGCACGGTCCGTTCAAATCTGAAGGCGGCTGCCTGCTTCTCGAAATGCACTACTACGATCCCGCCTGACAGCGGCAGACACATTGACTGGCGGCCTCCTTCGCGGAGGCGCCGATGAGAGCCGATGCTCGAAATTTCTGCAAGAGGTCTGGATACAATGAGTAATGCGAAGCCTCCCGTCATCATCGCTGGGGCAGGGCCGGTGGGCATGGTGGCGGCGGCAGATATGGTGCGACAGAACATCCCGGTTCTGGTGCTGGAGAAGAACGGCCAACTGAGCAGCGAGTCGCGCGCATCGACGTTCCATCCGCCCACGCTGGACATGCTCGATGATCTCGGTTTCGCCAGCACCCTGATTGCGCAGGGCCTGAAGGCGCCGACTGTTCAATACAGCTCGTTCGAAGACGGCGTGCTCGGGACGTTCGACTTCGCAGCGATTTCCGATCTGGTGCGGCACCCGTTCCGCCTGCAGGCCGAGCAGTTCAAGCTAACGCGCATCATTTTGGATGCTTTGTCCGGCAACCCGCTGTTCTCGATCGCGTTCGGCAGCGAGGTCAAATCCGTCGAGCAGACGAGCGATGCCGTCAAGGTAGTGGTCGGAGCCCAGGGGCGCGACACCATGCATGAATGCGCCTGGCTGATCGGCGCCGATGGCGCGAACAGCATCGTACGCCGCAGCCAGGACATCAAATTCGAGGGCTTCACCTGGCCCGAGCGCTTTCTGGTGATGACAACTCCGGTCGATTTCACGGTGCTTCGCCCGGGTGTGTCGTCGGTCAGCTATGTCGCCGATCCCGAGCGCTGGTACTTCCTTCTCCGCATCCTCGGAGCGTGGCGCGTGATGATGCCGGTGGCTGCGGAAATCTCCGATGCCGAGGCGCTCTCCGAAGACTACGTGACGGCGTCGATCCGGCGGATCGTTCCCGCCGAGATGGAAGCCCCCATCCTCCACACGACGTTGTATCGTGTGCATCAGCGCGTCGCCGCGAACTTCCAGAAAGGTCGCGCCTTCCTGGCTGGCGACGCCGCCCATATCAACAATCCGCTCGGCGGCATGGGCATGAATGGCGGCATTCACGACGCTTTGAACCTGACGGCGAAGTTGGGTTCGGTCATCAATGGTACGGCCAATGAGCGTGTTCTCGCCGACTACGATCTGCAGCGTCGTACGGTCACGATGCAGGCCATTCAGGGCGACACCATTCGCAACAAGAAGAATCTCGAGGTGAAAGATGAAGCCGACCGCGCGCGTTTCCGCGACGACATTCGCGCCGCGGCCGCCGATCCGGAAAAGGGACGAGCGCTCTTGCGCCGAATTGCAATGCTAGACTCGCTCGAGCGTGCAGCTTCGCTGCATGTCGCCGCGGCCCACCAGGGGTGATCAGCAATTCTCTCTTAGACGATGTCGACGGTAACCGGCTTATCGGCCGGGTAAGAACCACGTCAGTGGAAGCACCAGTGAACTTGGAGGAGTCAATGCCATGGTTCCCAAGATGTCATGCAGGATGTTCAGAATGCGAAGCAATGATCTACTGATGAAGTGGGCGACGTTTATTTTGGCGGCACTGCTATCGCCAGCATCCTTCGGGGTGCCCGGCGCGGCAGCGGCTGGATTTCCTGAAAAGATGATTACGATTGTCGTCCCGTATCCTGCCGGAAGCACCGCCGACGCGATTCCACGATTGGTGGGTCCGTTGATGTCCAAGTCGCTCGGTGTTCCCGTGATCATCGAAAATCGCGGCGGCGCAAACGGGTCGATCGGGGCGGTTCGCGTCGCTTCCTCACCAGCGGATGGCCATACGATTCTGCTTGCGACGACTGGCATGCTTACAATCAACCAATGGATCTATGAAAAGCCGACGTACAATCCTGAAAAGGATTTCACGCCGATCACCAATGGCGCTTCGACGCCGAACATCATCGTCGTCAATCCGTCGGTCAAGGCAAGCTCGCTGAAGGAATTGGTGGCGCTGGCCAAAGCTGAGCCTGGCAAGCTGACATTTGCTTCGGCCGGCAACGGGAGCACGAGCCACCTGTGTGGGGAGACGTTGAAGGTGCTCGAAGACATTGCTGCCGTTCACATACCGTACCAAGGAGCAGCTCCAGCACTCCAGGATGTTGTCGGTGGTCAAGTTTCTATGATGTGCGACAACCTATCGAATGTCGTCCAGCAGGTGCAGAGCGGAGCGCTGAGGCCAATTGTCGTGACCGCGCTTGAACGAAGCAAGCAGCTACCCGATGTGCCGACGTCCCCGGAAGCAGGATCACCTGATCTCCTCGCAGGCAACTGGTACGGCTTTGTTGCTCCATCGGCGACCCCAAAGCACGTGATCGAGAAGCTCAACAAGTCCATCGTGGAGGCCTTGCGAGATTCGACCGTCTCAGCTCGTCTGGAAGGCCTTGGTTTGACCGTGATCGCTGATGAGCCCGCCAAGTTCGGAGAAACCATCGCAAAGGATTCTGCACGGATGGAAAATATTGTAAAGCGTGCAAAAGCAAAGGTTTTCAACTGATGCTGTCGATCAGAAGGCACCGATGATCCCCGTGAGAAGCGCTTTCAGCACGAAGACGTAGGCTGCCGCTACAGCACCCAACGCCTGCAACCCGCCTCTCGCCCACAGAAACGTGTGTGTGCCCAAACCGCTATGGGGGTGCCTGAAGCGGATGGGGACGACCTTTGTGAGCGGGTGGTGAGAGCTGTCAAAGGCGGCTTGTGGTCGCACCAACAGCGAGCAGGGTTGTTTGTTCGGGTTTGTCTCGAACGGTAGCGAGATGGTGCCCCTGGCCGGAATCGAACCAGCACTCCTTGCGGAACTCGATTTTGAGTCGAGCGCGTCTACCAGTTCCGCCACAGGGGCATTCGCCCCATCAGCCCGGAGGGCTGGCGTCGCGAAGCGGGCGGAATATAGCGGGCGGGGTGGCGGGGTCAACCCGCGCGGTTTTGATCCGAAGGCGGCTCGACAGTGGCGGGTCCAAGGGATACCACCTTGGTATTGCAGGAGCTTTAGCCGTGACGCTCGCGACCGCCAATCCGCTGTCCACACGCAATACCGCCAGTCCGGCCTTCACGGCGTCGGCGGCCGTGGCCGTCATCGCGGCGGCGACGCTGGCGGGGGCCTGGTTCTTCCAGCTTGTGCTGGAGATCCTGCCCTGTCCGCTCTGCCTCGAGCAGCGTTACGCCTATTATCTCGCGGTCCCGCTCGGGGCGCTGGTGGCGTTCGTCGCCGCGAAGGGGGCGCCGCGGCCGCTACTGCTCGCGGGGCTGGCAGTTCTTGCGCTGGCCGCGCTCGTCAATGCCGGGCTTGGCGCCTACCACGCCGGCGTCGAATGGGGCTTTTGGCAGGGGCCGACTGATTGCACCGGGCCGGTCGGCAATCTCGGCAGCGCCGGCACGCTGCTGCAGCGGCTGGATACGGTGAAGGTCATCCGCTGCGACGAGGTGCAGTGGCGCTTCCTCGGCCTCTCGCTCGCCGGCTACAACGTGCTGATCTCGCTGCTGATGGCCGCCATCGCCGCCTGGGGCTTTTCGCGGACGGCACGCGCCTGAGACATCGCCCTCCGGCGTGAGAAGGCGCCCCCTATTACCTACCCACGTGGTCCCCATAGAATGACGGCTGCGCCGATCAGACATATGGAAGCGCCTGTAATGTCCCAGCGATCGGGACGTGCGTTCTCGACCGCCCAGAGCCACACAAGCGACGCGACGATATAGATGCCGCCATAGGTGGCATAGGCGCGTCCCGCCGCCTCGGTCTCGACGAGCGTCAGCAGGTAAGCGAACATGATGAGCGAGAGCAGGCCCGGAAACAGCCACCAGACAGGCTTGCCTAGACGCAACCAGCCCCAGAACGCAAAGCAACCGGCGATTTCAGCGATCGCGGCGCCAACATAGACGGCAGCAGTTCTCATAAGGGATCAGCTCTCACAACTCCCGCCGTCATTCAAGGCGGCGGGTCAAATCGCCGCTGTCCAAACGCGCAGTGCGGGCCCGGACCCGACTGCGTGATCCTCGATGATTTGTCGAAAGGGCAAGAAGAAACGGCTTGCACTTCAGAAGTCCAGTGCTCGAAGCGTAGCCCGTGTTCCTAAGCGCAATGCGGAAGTGCGAGCGCGCTGCGGCGATCGCCAACCTCTCTTCGTCATTCCGGGGCGTCCGAAGGACGAGCCCGGAATCTATTCGTCCATTTGCGCGAGCGGCGAAATGGATTCCGGGCTCATCGCTTCGCGATGCCCCGGAATGACGGAAGAAAATTCGCGAGCGATTCCAAGGTGATTTGGGTCGTCCAGCCCTCACGCGGAAAATAAACCGCTTAACCCGTCGGGCAAATCAGTGATTTAACTCCGCGCGTTTCGGCGCGAATGAGGGGTGGGTCGCGATCGTCACGAACGTTGCGGTGAGATGCGGTGGACGTGATGGGTGTGACTGACGAGCACGCGCATCACGGACGGCGAAGTCGTGTGGTCCTGGCGCCCCGACGCTGGCGCTAAGTTTTTCGCGCGAAAACGCGAGAGATGACGGTGGCAAGAAAGCCCGGTCACCGGGGAGAGCACGAAGGAAACCGTAACACCATCGCGCAGGGAAAGCCGGAATGCTTCGGTTGAACCTGTGGTCCTACCCCCGTGCTTTTCGTTGCACGGGACCCATGGGTGCAACCGGCACCCGGCTTTCCCTGCGCCCTCCGTATTCGAGGAGGGTGGAAAGTGACGCAAAGCTCGGGCGTAACGCGCCGCGAGAACGCAGATTCACATCCTCATGCTGTTTGAAATTCAAATGAGAGCCCCATCCCCGTCATTGCGAGCGCAGCGAAGCAATCCATAGCGGTGTGCCGAGTATGAACGACAGCTTGGAGGTGGAAGTCCTCTATCCAGCCTGATGACGGCGAAGGAT
>NZ_JBEGDB010000088.1:0-28511 GCF_043638955.1 Bradyrhizobium sp. 31Argb
GTCATCCCGCTCTAGCTCTTTGTTTGAGCATGATCTTTTTCGGAAAACCGGTCTCCACTTTTCCGGATCATGCTCTAGAACAGGCGCCCGCCATTCGGAACCGGCCGCTCAGGCGCAACGAGCACCACGCGGCTTTTGTTCATCGGGAAAGCCCAGCGTCAGCACTTCCGACTGGAACGGGCCGATCCTGCGCGGCAGCAGATTGACCACGCAAGCCACCTGCCAACCAGTCAATGACTCAGGGGAATAAAGGTCGGTAAGCTGCGCGCTGGACCGCTTCGTTCCAACCTCGGGGCCGAGATCAATCGTCAGTTTCCACGCCGGCTTCCGCGCTTCCGGAAAATCAGCCACGTCAACGATCGTGCCGACTCTGATGTCGATGGCCAGGAACTCGTCGATCCCGATCGTTTGCGTCATGTAAAGCTCGCGCGGCAAGGGTGTTTCCCGCGCGCATCCCGCAGGGGATCCCAGTCGTTCCTGTTGATGGCGGAGAGGGAGGGATTCGAACCCCCGATAGGCTTGCACCTATGCCGCATTTCGAGTGCGGTGCATTCAACCACTCTGCCACCTCTCCTGGTGCCAAAAAGGTGATTCCTCACCCTCGCGGTCGGGGCGTGTTCTAGGCGAGGATGCCGGGGGAGACAAGGCGCCGGGAGAAGATTTCCGCACCGCCGAAACCGGCCGAAAGGAGGCGAAATGGAGCATTTGACGGTGAAAGCCAATGGGGCGGCGTTCCATGTCGCCCGGATCGGGGCCGGAAAGCCCCTGCTGTTGCTGCATGGCTGGCCGGAATTCTGGCTGACCTGGGAGCCGGTCATGGCGCGGCTTGCCGACCGTTTTGCGCTGATCGCCCCCGACCTGCGCGGCTTCGGCGACAGCGACAAGCCGGACGGCCCGTACGGGCCGGAGCAGCATGCGGACGACATGCTGGCGCTGATGGATGCGCTCGGGATCGAGCGGGCCGGCGTGGTCGGCCATGATGTCGGCGGCGCCGTGATGCAGCCTTTGGCACGAAAAGCGCCCGAGCGGATCGCGGGGCTTTTCTTTTTCGATTTCGTCTATCCCGGTATCGGGCCGCGGATGGCGGCGCCGGATAGGCTGAACCACATCTGGTATCAGTTGTTCCACCAGATGGAGATGGCGCCGAAACTCGTCGGCGCGACGCGCGAGAGCTGCGGCCTTTATATCGGGCATTTCCTCAAAGGCTGGTCGCATCGCCAGGATGCGTTCGACGATGTGCTGGACACCTTCACCGACAACTTCCTGAAAGCGGGCAATCTCGCCGGCGGCTTCGCGCATTATCGCGCCGCGCACGCCGCGCGCGTCAAGATGATGCAGGGCGAAGCGCCGTCATTGCCTGCGATCACCGTGCCGACCTGCATCCGCTGGGCCGAGCACGATCCGCTGTTTCCCTATGCCTGGACCGACCGGCTCGGCGAGACCTTCACTGAGCTCGATCTGAAAATGTTCGAAGGCGTCGGACATTTTCCGCATCGCGAAGCCCCCGATCGCGCAAGCCTTGAGATCTCCACGTTCTTTTCGCGCATCGGATGGATCTGAAGCGGGAGAATCAGGTTAGAAAGAGTGGGTGGGACCGCCAGACGCGACAAAAATAACTGGCGGTCCCGTGCCGCCTCA
Organism: Bradyrhizobium sp. 31Argb; assembly: GCF_043638955.1. Classification (NCBI taxonomy): domain Bacteria; kingdom Pseudomonadati; phylum Pseudomonadota; class Alphaproteobacteria; order Hyphomicrobiales; family Nitrobacteraceae; genus Bradyrhizobium; species Bradyrhizobium sp. 31Argb. Next base: position 1,639 of record NZ_JBEGDB010000088.1, read on the forward strand.
TCAAAATGCTGGCCGGGGAAGTGCGGCTTCGCCGGTCAGCGGAGCGACGCCGCCACCGTAGCAATGCGCGCGGAAACAGCCAACGCAATGTCGGCCTTAACCTAACCTTTAAACCTTACTGCACCCGGGTTTCCGGAGATTCGCCCAGTAAACCTACGGGAAGATGACGGCAGTGTAACGGGACGCTGCAGGAATCGTAGGGTGGGCAAAGCGAAGCGTGCCCACCATCCGCACTCGGCTCGTGTCGGTGGGCACGCTTCGCTTTGCCCACCCTACGCATCTGCGCTTGCCCGGGACGACGGGGAGAGGATGCCCGCTCTCGTCGCAATGCGCCCCGTCACGCGCTCTTCTTCGCTTTCTTCTCGCCGTTGTCCTTCTCGTCTTTCTCGCCATTCTTGGCGCCTCTGCCGTTCTCCTTGCGGCGGTTGGTGAAGCGCGCATTGCCGAGGCCGGTGCCGATCGTCAGCACGCCCCATCGCTCGACGTCCTGCATGAAGGGGACTTCGGAAAGCCCCTGCACCACGCCGTCGTTATGCATGACGATCGCGGTGTCGTGGTCGCCGATCTCCGGGATCGCCTCGACCAGGCTTGCCGGCAGGTTGAACTTGCTGCTCTCCCAATTGCCCGGCAGGTTCTGCGCGCCCTTCTCGATTGAGCCGTCCTCATTGATCACGCCGGGACAGGCGATCCCGATGAAGGGCGCCAGCTTCAGCCCATCGGTCTCGGCTTCCGCGATGAGGTCCTGCAGCATTTCGACCAGATGCTCCACCGCGGCTTCCCGCGTCGGGGCCTCATCGGCATGGCGCCACAATTCGGATTTCCACACCGTGGCCCTGGAAAGGTCCGGCGCTTTCTTCCAGCGCGTCTCGACCACGCCGCAGCGGATGTTGGTGCCGCCGATGTCGACCGCAAGAATGCTGTCATGGGCCTCGAAGATCCATGAGGGCGCCAGATGCAGGCAGCCGATCAGTCCGGCCTCGTCGGGGTGATAGCGGATCGGCAGAAGATCGATCTTGAACTTCTCATCCTTGAGGATGATCTCGGTGCGCGCGATCGCGAGTTCGCCAAGCCTGGAGTCACGGAAGCCGCCGCCGACCACGATGCGCTCGGTCTTCGCCCAGGCCTTGGTCTTGAGGAAGCGCCGCGTCACATAGGCAAGCTCCAGTGCGAACTCCTCGATCGCGCTGTGGACCACGGCGGATGCCTCGGTGTCGTCGCCGACCAGCATCGCATCCAGCGTCTTCTTGCTGACCTGGTCGGACGGCTCATCGCCGAACGGGTCCTCGCCGGTCTTGCGCAACGGCTTTCGCCAGCGGTCGAGGATCTTGCGGAACGCGCTTTTGCTGGCGCGGTCGCCAAGGAAACCGTCCTCGTCCTTCAATTCGATGTTGAAGCTGTCGACGTCGACCGACGGCAGACGCGTCGCGCCGTGGCGGGCGATCCCCGTTGTCGCTACCAGTTCATCGGCCATGAAACCCTTGCCCCGGTTGGAACCGGGGGATAACGGCCTGGAACGGGTTTGGTTGCGCCCTCGCCCGCAGCAGGTTCACGCTGCGAACTGCAGGATCTTGACGACGTCGGCCGGCTCGCGGATCGGCTGCGGATTCGAGCGGGTGAAGATCGACAGCATCGCATTCTTGCCGATCAGCTCGAAGCGATCCTCACCGACCCCGACATCGGCAAGGCGCCGCGGCAGGCCGAGTTTTGCGATGAAGGCGGCGAAGGCCTCGCCCGCATCGAGCCCGGGCGCACCGAGCGCAGCCGCGATCGATTTCTGCGCCTGTTCGGTCGCGGGACGATTGTAGCGCAGCACGCTCGGCATCATCACCGCCGTGCAGAAATAATGCGGCACATCGCAGGTGCCGCCGAGCACGTGGCCGATCGCGTGACTCGCGCCCATCGGCACCCGCGCCTGCAGACCGAACGCCGACATCCAGGAGCCCAACTGGCAATTGGTGCGCGCCGCTTCGTCGTTCGGATTCTCCTTGGTGCGTGAGAGGCCGTCATGGAGATAGCGCAGGCCCTGCAGGCAGACGGCATCGACCAGCGCATTGCCGCGGATCGAGCAGATCGCCTCGATACCGTGATCCATCGCGCGGGTGCCGGAGCCAAGCCACAGCTTCTCCGGCGTGTAGCGCGTAATGGCGGGATCGAGGATGATGGTGCGCGGCATCATCATCGGGTGATTGAAGATCTGCTTCAGCTTGCGGCACGTGTCGGTCACCAGCGTGCCCGAATTGTATTCGCCGCCGGACAGCGTGCTCGGAATTGCGATCATCCGCACCTTCGGCGTACGGAACGGGCCGAAGCGGCGCTCGGGCGTGGTCTCATAGCCATCGAGCCCGGAGGGATCGAAGATTTCGTGCTCCATGCACATCAGCACGATCTTGGCAGCATCCACCACCGAGCCGCCGCCGATTGCGACCACGAGATCGGCGCCGGCCTCCTTGGCACCTCTGGCGGTCTGCACCACGACGTCGCGCGTGGTGTGCTGCGGGATGCCGTCGAAGGTCGCGGCATAACGATCGCCGAGAGCTGCGCGGATCTTCTCGATCTCGTCGGTCGTGGTGTTGAGCGTGCGGCTCACGATCAGATAAACGCACCTGGCGCCGAGCCGCTCGGCTTCCTCGCGCAGCGCGTCCGCCGCGGGCTTGCCATAGATCACGAAATCCATCGAAGGATATTGATAGCTGCCCGCGCTGTGCATGTTCGGCTCCCTCGATCTGGTGCGTAACCGAAGTCAGGCCTAAAACTTCGTGAAGTCAGGCGGCCTGCGCTCGGCGAAGGCTGCGAAGGCCTCGCGTGCTTCCGGCGTCTTGAGCCGCTCCTTGAACAGGCTGCCTTCCTCGGCCATCCGCGCCGCGATCCGCTCGTGGTCGCGCATCAACTGCTTGGTGAGGCTGAGCGAACCGGCCGGCCGCTTGCTCAGCGCGATCGCGGCATCGCGCGCCTTCTTGCGCAGCTCTGCTGGCGGCACCACGGCATTCGCGAGCCCGCAGGCCAGCGCCGCTGATGCCTCCATCGGCTCACCGAGCGCGAACATCGCATACGCCCGCGCATGGCCGATCCGGAGCGGCAACAGGAAGCTCGAGGCTGCTTCCGGCACCAGCGCGAGATTGACAAACGGCGTGATCAGCCGCGCATTGTCGGCAAGATAAACCAGATCGCAATGTAGCAACATGGTGGTGCCGACGCCGACGGCATTGCCTTGCACGGCCGCGACCAGCGGCTTCTTTGCCTTGCCGATGGTATCGATGAAGCGGTGTGCCCCACCCTCGACGGAATTGGCGCCGTTGGCCTGGCTCGCAAAATCGGCGAGGTCGTTGCCCGCCGTAAAACTGTCGCCCTCGCCCTGGAACAGGATCACCCGGACCGCGCCATCGCTCTCGGCGCTATCGAGCGCGTCCGACATGGCGTCATACATGGCCGTGGTGAGCGCGTTCTTCTTCTCGGGACGCTGCAAGGTCACCGTCATCACGCCGTCGGCGATCTCGGTCTTGACATGTTCGCTCATGATTTTCTCTCCGGCTCGCCGTTACCACTTCTCGCCGAACGGGCGGATTTCCAGCTCAAATGTCCAGGCGCTCTTCGGCTGCTGGTAGAGCTGCCAATAGGAAGCCGCGACTGACGCCGGCGGCATCAACAGATCGGGATCGTCGAGCGCGTTGGGGCCAAGGGCTTCGATGCGCCGCTGCCGCACCCATTCGGTATCGACGCCGGAATCGATGATGAGATGGGCGACATGGATGTTCTTCGGACCCAATTCGCGCGCCATCGCCTGCGCCACCGCGCGCAGGCCGAACTTGGCGCTGGCGAAGGCGGCATAGCCCGGCCCGCCGCGCAAGGATGCGGTGGCGCCGGTGAAGAAGATGTTGCCCTGGCCGCGCGGCAGCATCAGCCGCGCCGCCTCGCGGCCCGCGAGGAAGCCGGAATAGCAGGCCATCTCCCAGACCTTGCGGAAAACACGCTCGGTGGTCTCCAGGATCGGGAAGTTGACGTTGGCGCCGATGTTGAAGATGCAGACTTCGAGCGGCGCGTGCTTGTCGGCGTCGTTGAGGAAGGAGATGATCTCCTCCTCCTTCCGCGCGTCGAGCGAGCGGGCATGGATCTCGCCGCCGGCCGCCTCGATGTCCTTCACCAGCGGATCGAGCTTGGCGCCATTGCGTCGTCCGGCGAAGATCGTGAAACCTTCGGATGCAAATTTCTTGGCGATCTCGCCGCCGATATAATCGCCGGCCCCGATGACCGCTGCGGTGGCATTTCTCTTCTGCATTGGTCTCTCCCGACTGCTGATTGGAAATAAATTGACGTCACTGCGCGCTCAGGACGTGCGCAGCGACTCCGCCAGTTTGTGCTTCAGAATCTTGCCCGTCGAGGTCGCGGGCAGCGCCTCGAGCAGGATGATCTCCGACGGCCGCTTGTAGGAGGTGAGCTGCGGCGCGACATGGGCCATCAGGTCCTGCGCCGTCGCCTTGGAGCCCTTGAGCAACTGGACGAACGCGACCACTTCCTCATTGCCCTCGACCGGCCGCCCCACCACGGCGCACTGCACCACGGCGTCATGGGTCGAGAGCACGGCCTCGATCTCGGCCGGATAGACGTTGAAGCCGGAGCGGATGATCATCTCCTTGGTGCGGCCGACGATATAGAGGCAGTCGCCCTCGAAGCGCGCGAGATCGCCGGTGTTGAACCAGCCATCCGGATCGATCGCCTTCGCGGTGAGATCGGGCGCGCGGTAATAGCCGCGCATGACGTTGGCGCCGCGGACATGAAGCTCGCCGACCGCGCCGTTGGCAACGAGCTTGCCATCCCGGCCGACGATCCTGGCCTCGAGACCGGGCAACAGCGTGCCGACGCCATGGTCGGCTCTCGGCGCTTCCGGCCGGACGCCGGATATTCCGGGCGCGCATTCGGTGATGCCGTACCCGTTGAGCAAAGGCAGCCCGAGCTCCTGCTCGACCCGCGATTTCAGGTCGAGATCGAGCGGCGCGCCCGCGACCGAGATCAGGCGCAGCGCGCCGCGATTCAATTTCGAAAGACCTGTCGTCCGCTTGTATTCGAGCAGGCGCTGATAGGTGGCGGGAACGCCGTTCAGGATGGTGATGCCCTCCTCCGTCATCGCCTGCACCAGCGCCGCCGGGTCATACTTCGCGACCAGGCGGACGGTGGCGCCGGTCATCAGCGTCATCGTGAGTAGCGAGATGCCGACGATGTGCGAGATCGGCAGCACGCAATATTGCACGTCGTCCGACGTCATATTGCGCAGCGCCGCGGTGGTCTGGGCGCTGAACAGGAGATTGCGGTGCGTCAGCATCACGCCCTTCGGCGTCCCCGTGGTGCCCGAGGTGTAGATGAGGACGGCGACCTGGTTGGCGCCGTCGGCTTTGACCGGCACGGGCGAGGTCGCCTCATTCAGCACGGATACGCCGATGCCATAGAGCGGGCCGACATCCTGCACCGGTGCGCCGTAACGCGCGGCATGCGCGGCTGCTTCCTTGGAGACGTCGGTGGTGAAGAAGGCGCGGCGCGTGCCACTGTGATCCTGGATCTGGTCCAGTTCGCGCGGCGACAGCCGCGGATTGACCACGATCGCCCAGGCATCGAGCCGGCTCGCGGCGAACAGAAGGCATGCGAGCGGAATCGCATTCTCGCTGACGATCATGATGCGGTCGCCGGCGCGGACGCCGAGCGCACGCAGCGCGTCCGCGGTGCCGCCGATAGCGCGGTCGAGTTCGCGATAGGTGAGGCTGCCGCCGTCATCGATCAGCGCCGTGCGATCCGGCGTCGCCGCGACATGCCGGTCGATCACTTCATGAATCCGGTTCGGCAGATTTGCCAGAATTTCGGCCGCCGGGGCCGCCTGCTCCAATATCGTCAATGCCACCTCCCGCCGCCGCGCCCCTTGTCTCGGGTCTTGTCGCGAATTGGTTTGCTCAGATTCCCTGCCGTCTCGCGCAGCCTTTCGCTGCCGCAAGCTGCGTGACGATCTCTTCCTCGACCTCGCGCAGGCGATCCTTGCCGAAGAACATCTCGTCGCCGACGAAGAAGGTCGGCGAGCCGAACTCGCCGCGTGCCACCGCGTTCTCTGTGTTCTCGATCAGCTTCTTCTTGACGTCATCCTGCTGGATGCGGGCGATCACACGATCGATATCGACGCCGGACGAGAGGAACGCGGCGCGGAAGACCTGCGGATCATCCATCTTCTTCGGCTCGACCCACATGTGGTGGTAGGCGGCGCGGAAATAGGGCTCGAACAATCCCTCGAGCTCCGCGGCGATCACGCCGCGCATCAGCATCAGGGTGTTCACCGGGAAGAACGGGTTCGACTTGAATTTCGTGATGTGGTGGCGCCGCAGGAAGCGCTCGGTTTCCAGCGCGTTGTATTCGGCCTTGTTCTTGATCCCGCGCAGCGAGTCGAACGGCGACATGTTGCCTGTCGCCTTGTAGACGCCGCCGAGCAGCACCGGGACGTAGTCGAACTTCACGCCGGTGCGCTTCTCGATTCCCGGCAGGACGAGCTCGGCGAGGTAGGCGTTCGGGCTGCCGAAATCGAAATGAAACTCGACCTTGAGCGGAGCAGCCATCGATTGCCTTTCCTTGTGCGGAGCGGCCCGTCGCCGCCATCGGTTGCGATCCCGGCTTTAAAGTTCTATTTTAGAACTGTCAATAGCGGATTGGGCCCTGCGGTAACGGGCAGCGCACAAACGGTTGAACAGGCCTCAGTGCCGAATTAGAATGAAACCTGCTTCGTGGACTGCAGGTGACTGGAGACATTGATGAAATGGGACACGCTTGAAGAGGAGCCGTGCTCACTGGCCCGCACGGTGGCCGTGATCGGCGACCGCTGGAGCCTCCTGATCCTGCGCGAGTGCTTTCTTCGCAAGCGGAGGTTCGAGGCGTTCCAGTCCTCGCTCGGCATCACGCGCCATCTGCTCGCCGAGCGGCTGAAGAAGCTGGTGCGCTTCGGCGTGCTGCGCCGGATTCCGTACCAGGAATCGCCGAAGCGCTACGAATACATCCTGACGCAGAAGGGCCTCGACCTCTATCCGATCATCATGTCGATCGTGCACTGGGGCAACATCCACATGGTCGACTCGCGCGGCCGCCCGATGCTGCATCAGCACAAGAACTGCGGACACATGTTCGACCCCGTGATGGTCTGCTCGGAATGCGGCGAGCCGCTGTCGGCCAAGGCCGTCCATGTGCATCCAGGCCCCGGCGCCCGCCAGACCTCGCCGGTGCACGCCATGGCGGCGGATGATCCGAAGGCGAAGGCCAAGACCGAGAGCTGACTGGGGCGCGGTAGCCCGGGCGAAGCGGAACGCGTAACCCGGGGCCGGTGGATGACCCGGGTTGCTGCGCTCCACCCGGGCTACGGGCCGGAAACCTGGCTCGAACCGGGCTAAAATCGCTCCAAATCCTTCATTTTGGGCTGGTTTTCGGCCCGGTTGCCTTGACTCCTGGCGCTTGGCCGCTATAACGGCGGCCAATCCGGCGCGGGATTTCTCGCGCCGCTTGTTTTTGCGCGAATTCCGGGGCACGTCCCCGCGCCGCGCGAAAATCGTAACCCATAGCGACTGAACAAGAAGCCGGCCCGGGGGATACCCTCGAGGACGGGATCGAACACGAAGGAATCAAACGATGTTCGCAGTCATCAAAACCGGCGGCCGGCAGTACCGCGTCGTTCCGGATGATGTTCTCGAGATTGGCAAGATCGCCGGCGATGTCGGCACGATCGTGCAACTTGGCGAAGTTCTGGTGGTCGGCGGCGAAACGCCGGTCCTGGGCGTGCCGACGGTGGCCGGCGCTTCGGTGGCGGCCGAGGTGCTGCAGCACAAGCGCGGTCCGAAGGTGATCGCGTTCAAGAAGCGCCGCCGCAAGAATTCGCGCCGCAAGCGCGGCTATCGCGATGAGCTGACGGTGCTGAGGATCACCGAGATCCTGACCGACAACGCGAAGCCGACGATCGGCCCGCGGCCGAAGAAGGAAAAGGTTGCTGCAGCGCCCACTGAGGATGCTGCATAAGCCTTCAAGAACGCGGCGTTAGAGAAATGTGATTGTCACGTATCAAAAGTTGAAGCGTGACAAAAAGTGAAATGATTCCGTCAAGGAATTGATCTAGAGAATTACTGCAGTTGGAGACGAGCTATGGCTCACAAAAAAGCAGGCGGTTCATCGCGAAACGGACGTGATTCCAAAGGCAAACGCCTTGGCGTCAAAGCGTTCGGTGGCGAGCTCGTGATTCCCGGTAACATCATCGCGCGTCAGCGCGGCACCACGTGGCATCCGGGCCTTAATGTCGGCATGGGAACCGATCATACCCTGTTCGCCAAGGTCGAAGGTCGTGTGGAGTTCCGCGCCAAAGGCAATGGCCGCACCTTCGTATCGGTAATTCCGGTGCTCGAGGCTGCAGCCGAATAGACGGTGGACGATATGAGTCCGCCGGATCCTGTTGAACCGGCGGGGCTCTAAGAGGCTCCAGGGGAGGCGGGATACCGGCCTCCCCTTTTCTGTTGCGCGTGTCCCATGTGGGGCCACGCGCAAGGATCGAAGCGTAGCGTACCGTTATCGCATCACAGGAGCCCGACATGCTGCAGGATATCCCGACCCCGATATTGCGCGAGTCGAGAGGTTGCGTCCTCGAGACCGAACGGCTGACCTTGCGCAAGCCGACGCTCGCGGACGTAAAAGCAATTGCGCATCTCGCCAATGATCGTCGCATTGCAGAGAACACCCGCCGCCTGCCGCATCCCTATCTGAACGAGCATGCGGTCGAATTCGTGCGTGCGACTGCCGGCGGAGGCGGCGAGACCGTGTTCCTGATCGAGAACAGCTCCGCGCCGGTCGGCATGGTCGGCATCAACTGGCGCGAGCCTGATGCGCCGGAGCTCGGCTACTGGCTCGGCGTCGAGCATTGGGGCCAGGGCTTTGGCACCGAGGCGGCGCGCGCGGTGATCGACTACTTCTTCGAGGAATTCGACCACGACTATCTGTTTTCCGGCGCCCGCGTCGCCAACCCGTCGTCGCGCAACATCCTGGAGAAGTGCGGCTTCCAGTGGAGTGGCGTCGAGCTGCACCGCTTCGAGGCGCTCGGCTCCTCCACCCCGGTCGACTGCTTCCGCCTGTCGCGCGGCGTCTGGTCGTCGCTGAAGAGCTGGGGCTCATCGTTGCGGCGGGATCGATAACACGCAGACGGCGTAGGGTGGGCACGCTTCGCTTTGCCCACCTACGTCACAGCATCCTTAGGGCTACACCGGCGGGCTCACCACCGGCTCTTCCCGCCCCAGCTTCTGCTCGCGCAGGAAGATGTAGAGCCCGGCGCCGATGATGATCGCAGCCCCCACAATGGTGGCCCAGGACGGCACGTCACCCCACACGACGAAGCCGAAGATCACCGCCCAGACGATCATCGAATATTGGTAGGGCACCACCACGCTTGCCGGCGCCAGCTTCAGCGAGCGGTTGACGCAGAGCAGCGCGGCGACCGAGATCAGGCCGGCGACGAAGAAGATAGCGAGGCTGCCGGCATCCGGCGTCACCCAGCCGAATGGCGACAGCACGGCGCCGAGCAGGAATGTGCCGCAGAACTGCGACGAGGTCAGCACGATATCGGGCGTTGCGCGCAGCGAGCGCGTGATCAGCATCAGGACCGCGAACGACATGCTGCCGCCGAGCGCGATCATCGCCGGCAAGCTCACGGTTTGCGCTGACGGCCTGAGCGCGATCAATACGCCGCAGAAGCCGACCAGGATCGCGCTCCAGCGCCGCCAGCCGATCTGTTCGCCCAGCACCAGGCCCGACAGCGCGGTGACGAAGATCGGACCGGCAAGATAATAGGTGATGACGTCGGCGAGCGGCAGGTAGACGGTCGCAAGGAAGAAGGCGGCGACCTCGAGCGTCGACAGCGTCACCCGCAGCAATTGCAGCCAGGGACGCTCGAGTGGGAAGAACGCCGCGCGCTGCTTCCAGATGATCGGCAGCAGCACGGCCAGTGCCGCACAGGCGCGCAGCCACAACAACTGTCCGACCGAATAGGTCGCGACAAGGAATTTCCCCATCGCATCGCCGAACGAGAACATGAAGATCGACAGCAGCATTAGCCCGATGCCGGCAAGCCGGGCGGAGCGATCATCATAGGCGGAGAGTTTTGCGAACAGGGTCATGGATGACTGGGATGCTTCTCGTCATGGCCGGATTAGGCGGAATCGATTGCCGCATCAACATCGCTGCGATACCGATACATCACAAAACAATTCTGCCGAGGAAAGCCCTGATATGACTGACTTCGACCCCGCCCAACACCGCATGGTGCAAGCACAGCGCTGGTTCGAAGATTTCACATTGGGCGAGCGCTTTGTGATCCCGAGCCGGACCCAGACGGAGGCTGTGTTCGCGGCGTTCCAGACCGCAAGCGGCGATACCCATCCGATCCACTATGACATCGAATGTTGCCGCGCCCGCGGCATGCCACACCTGCTCGCGCACGGCTTCCAGACCCTGATCCACACCGCGCCCGGCGCCGGGCTGTTTCCGTTCATTGTCGAGGAATCCATGATCGGCTTTCTCGAACAGTCGAGCCGCTTCTTGAAGCCGGTCTATGCCGGCGACACCATCTATCCCGCGCTTGAAGTGACCGAGCTTGTGCCCGGCCGCACCACCGGCGTCGTGACACTGCGCTCCACCGTGTTCAACCAGCGCCGCGAATTGGTGCTCGAGGGGATGCAGAAATTCTTCATCCGACGGCGGCCGGCTTAATCTAAAGAGATACACCTTCGTGCGCGAGCAGCCAGCGCTTGCGCTCCAACCCGCCGCCATATTTGACCAGCGCGCCGTTGGCGCCGATCAGGCGATGGCAGGGCAGCACGACGCTGATCGGGTTCGAGCCGTTAGCGTGGCCGACCGCGCGCTGGGCGTTGGGCGCGCCGAGCTTTGCCGCCATCGCACCGTAGCTCATCGTCGTGCCCACGGGGATCTTCGCCAGCGCGGTCCAGACCTTGTTTTGGAACGCCGTGCCGGCGACGCGCCACTGGATGCTGCCGAGGCGATCGAGATCGCCCTTGAAATATTCAGACAGCGCAGCGCGGATATCCTTCGGCGCACGCGCCTGTTTCAGGGCCACCGCGCCATAATGCAGGCGCAGCAGCTCGTTCATCCGCGCCTCATAGTCCTCCCAATCCAGCGCGCGGAGCACGCCGTCGTCATCGGTGACCAGCAAAGCTATCCCGATCGGCGTTTCCACCCGATCCAGACCGAACGTTGTGGCCGGCTTCGTGAGTTTGTCGCGAACAGGCATCTTCATCCCGGATAGCTGAGCGCCGGCATCTTCCCTGCGCGGCGTGCCAGCGTCCACCCGATTTCCGGGGTTGGGCCCGCACCCTACTTTGGTCGACTGATATCGCTCGGCTTTTCGGCCCGACTCCACCTTGCATTGCAGCAACGGTTCCTCCACTATCGTCGCTAGCGATGGCATCCGGCGGACCTTGAAGTCCAGCGGAGAAGATCATCGGCACAATCACATGAGGAAGCTGCGAATGAGGAACGGGTTTTTGCATCTGGTCACAGGGACGGCGCTGGCATTCGCGCTGTCGGTTTCAGCGGCCAATGCCCAGAAGAAATACGACCCCGGCGCCAGCGACAGCGAGATCAAGGTCGGCCAGACCGTGCCGTTCTCCGGTCCTGCATCGGCCTATGCCTCGATCGGCAAGACCCAGGCCGCCTATATGAAGATGATCAACGACCAGGGCGGCGTGAACGGGCGCAAGATCAACCTGATCCAGTATGACGATGCCTATTCGCCGCCGAAGGCGGTCGAACAGGCGCGCAAGCTGGTCGAAAGCGACGAGGTGCTTCTGACCTTCCAGATCGTCGGCACACCATCCAATGCGGCGGTCCAGAAATATCTCAACTCCAAGAAGGTGCCGCAACTATTCGCCGCGACCGGCGCCTCGAAGTTCACCGACCCGAAGAATTTCCCGTGGACGATGGGCTTCAACCCGAACTACTTCGTCGAGGGCCGGATCTACGGCCAGTACATCCTGAAGAACCATCCGACCGCCAAGATCGGCATCCTCTATCAGAACGACGACCTCGGCAAAGATTACCTGAACGGCATCAAGGCCGGCCTCGCCGACAAGGCGGCCAGCATGGTGGTGGCGGAAGCCTCCTATGAAGTGTCAGATCCGACCGTGGATTCGCAGATTCTCAAGATCAAGGATGCCGGCGCGGACCTGTTCTTCAGCGCCACCACGCCGAAGCAGGCGGCGCAGGCGATCAAGAAGATCGCCGAGCTCGGCTGGAAGCCGGTGCAGATCGTCGACATCAACGCGACCTCGGTCGGCGCGGTGATGAAGCCCGCAGGCCTCGAGGCCGCCAAGGGCGTGATCAGCGTCAACTACGGCAAGGATCCGCTCGATCCGACCTGGAAGGATGATGCCGGCATGAAGAAGTATTTCGAGTTCATGGCCAAGTACTATCCGGAAGGCGACAAGGATTCGAACTTCAACACCTATGGCTACTCGACCGCTCAGCTCCTGATCCATGTGCTCAAGGAGTCCGGCGACAATCTCACGCGCGAGAACGTGATGAAGCAGGCCTCCAGCCTCAAGAACGTGCAGCTCGACCTCTCGCTGCCCGGCATCGTCGCCAACACCTCGCCGACCGATTACCGCGTCAACAAGCAGCTCCAGATGATGCGCTTCAACGGCGAGCGCTGGGAGCTGTTCGGCCCGATCCTCGAGGACGCCGGCCCGGCGGGCTAGTCAGCGAGCATCGCAAGACAAACGATCGGCGGCCTTCGGGCCGCCGATTTCGTTTTGAACGTTATAGTGGCGCGCTTTCTCAACGTCATTGCGAGCGCAGCGAAGCAATCCATGCCTCCGCAAGTGGAGAGATAGATTGCTTCGCTTGCGCTCGCAATGACGGGAGCTGCGTAGGGTGGGCAAAGCGCAGCGTGCCCACCATCCACGGTCGGTGCAAGAAAGGTGGGCACGCTTCGCTTTGCCCACCCTACGGCTTGGTGGCTTACTTCGGAATCTCTCCGAACGTCTTGCCGACCGGGAGCACGGCGTGGCGGATCAGTCGCGAATCCTCCACTGCGGCCTGGCGGTGCTTCACTGCTTCGCGATAGACGGGATCGCGGATCATCTCGACGAAGGCGGCGACGCTTGGGTATTCGGCGATGAAGCAATGGTCCCAACGTTCCTCCTGCGGCCCGATCAGCATCAGTTCGAAACGGCCCTGCCAGACGATGCGGCCGCCGAGCCGCTCGAACACCGGTCCGCTCTCGCGGCCGTAAGCCGCATAGGCTTCCGCGCCCGTGGCCTTGCGGCCGTCGGGATAGGCGGCCCATTCGCGCAGGCGAACCAGATTGAGCATGTGGATCGGCCCCGGCCGATCGTTCTCCCTGAACTGCGCGAAGACTTCCTTGGTCGGATCGATATGGCCCATTTTGGTTCTCCCTTCTTGTCTTGACGCGTTTTCTGCGCAGATAAGTCCACGCAATCTGCGTAAACTTGATTGCTATGCGAACCGGTGTCCACTTCGCTTGAAAACGCTACGCTCGGTTCCGCAATCTTTATCACGCGCTGCCTCACCTACTAACCCGGCATTGGGATGCGTAGGGTGGGCAAAGCGCAGCGTGCCCACCATCAAGCACTCCGCTCGCAAAAGGTGGGCACGCTTCGCTTTGCCCACCCTACGGCTTCGTTCGACGTGGCGCTGCCTCACCTCCTAATCCCGCGTTAAGCTTTGCGTAACCGGGCCTTAAACCGGGAACGCTAGCGTGCGGCGGAACGTGGTGTGAGCAGCGTTTGTGGATGGCGTGGGGAAAGAAAAAGAGCGGCGGGCGCAAGGAGCCGCTATTCGGGCTTCCGGCCGCGCTCGCCGATTTGCGGCTCTCGCCGGCCGACCGCATCCCCAATCCCGAAGACAGACCGAAGAAATCCGCCAAGCAGCGCAGCAGCAGTGACGCCGGTGCGGAACCGCCGCGCGAGCGCAAGCCCGCTTCGAGTGGCGGGAAACGGCGGAAATCGCGCGGCGGCTCTTCGATCGGCCGCATCTTCTATTGGGGCGTCGTGCTCGGCCTGTGGGCGGCGATTGCGGTCGTCGGCGTGGTGGTCTGGGTCGGCGCGCATCTGCCGCCGATCCAATCGCTCGAAATCCCCAAGCGGCCGCCGACGATCCAGATCGTCGGCATGGACGGCAGCGTGCTGGCGCAGCGCGGCGAAATGGCCGGCGCCAATGTCGCGCTGAAGGACCTGCCGCCATACCTGCCGAAAGCCTTCATCGCCATCGAGGACCGCCGCTTCTACTCGCATTATGGCGTCGACCCGATCGGCATCGCGCGCGCAGCGGTGACCAATCTCCTGCGTCGCGGCGTGTCGCAGGGCGGCTCGACGTTGACCCAGCAGCTCGCCAAGAACCTGTTCCTCACCCAGGAACGCACCATGCAGCGCAAGCTGCAGGAGGCCGAGCTCGCGATCTGGCTGGAGCGCAAGCATTCCAAGAACGATATCTTGGAGCTCTATCTCAACCGCGTCTATTTCGGCTCCGGCGCCTATGGCGTGGAGGCCGCGGCGCAACGCTATTTCGGCAAGTCGGCGAAGAACGTGACCTTGGCGGAAGCCGCGATGCTTGCAGGGCTCGTCAAATCGCCGTCGCGGCTGGCGCCGAACCGCAATCCTGAAGGCGCCGAGCAGCGCGCGCAGATCGTGCTGTCAGCGATGGCGGACGCCAAGTTCATCACCGAGGCGCAGGCGAAGGCCTCGATCGGCCATCCCTCCTACAACGTGAAGCCGGCCGGCGCCGGCACCGTGAACTACGTCGCCGACTGGATCGGCGAAGTGCTCGATGACCTTGTCGGCCAGATCGACCAGAACATCACGGTCGAGACCACGATCGATCCGAAGCTGCAGAACGTCGCCGAAGCCGCCATCATCGACGAGCTTGCCGCCAAGAGCGTCAAGTTCAACGTGACCCAGGGCGCGCTGGTGGCGATGACGCCCGACGGCGCGGTGCGCGCCATGGTGGGCGGAAGGAACTATGCCGAGAGCCAGTTCAACCGCGCGGTGACCGCCAAGCGCCAGCCCGGCTCGGCCTTCAAGCCGTTCGTCTATCTCACCGCGGTCGAGGCCGGGCTGACGCCGGAAACGATCCGCACCGACGCCCCGCTCGATATCAAGGGATGGAAGCCGGAGAACTACACCCACGAATATTTCGGCTCGGTGACGCTGACGCAGGCGCTGGCGATGTCGCTGAACACGGTCGCGGTCAGGCTCGGGCTCGAGGTCGGCCCGAAGAACGTGGTGCGGACCGCGCACCGGCTCGGTATCTCCTCCAAGCTCGACGCCAATCCCTCAATCGCGCTCGGCACCTCCGAGGTCTCGGTGATCGAACTGGTCGGCGCCTACGCGCCCTTTGCCAATGGCGGCACCGCCGTCTCGCCGCACGTGGTGACGAGGATCCGCACCGATAGAGGCAAGCTGCTCTACGTTCGGCCAGCCGACCAGCTCGCCCGGGTGATCGAGCCGCGCTATGTCGCGATGATGAACACGATGATGATGGAGACGCTGATCTCCGGCACCGCGCGCAAGGCGGAAATCCCCGGCTGGACCGCCGCCGGCAAGACCGGCACCAGCCAGGATTTCCGCGACGCCTGGTTCATCGGCTACACCGCCAATCTCGTCACCGGCGTCTGGCTCGGCAATGACGACAATTCGCCGACCAAGAAGGCGACCGGCGGCGGGCTGCCGGTGGAGGTGTGGAGCCGCTTCATGCGCACGGCGCATCAGGGCGTGCCGGTCGCGAGCCTGCCGAATGCGCAAGTCGGCTGGGCCATGCCGAACCTGATGCAAGCCTCGTCCCAGGTCAGCGCACCATCGCCGCAGTCGCTCGCACCACCCTCACCCGTTCCTTCCGCCGGTCAGTATCGCCCACCGCCGACGCCGACGCGCGCCTCGACGCCGTCCAATCCCAGTGCGCGTCCGGAAGCTGCGGCGGGATTGGATGGTTGGCTGGTCGATCGCCTGTTCGGCGGCCGCTGATTGCGTAGCCCGCTGATCTCGTAGCCCGGGTGCAGCGAAGCGTAACCCGGGACAGCTCGATCCACGTTTGAGACCGTCCCGGATTGCGCTTCGCTCCATCCGGGCTACAGAGCTTTCGTAGGATGGGTAGAGCGAAAGCGAAACCCATCAATTGGGCCGCTGCGGCGAAGAAGATGATGGGTTTCGCTTCGCTCTACCCATCCTACACGTCGAAACCCTAATCCTCGATACCGTAGCGATGCAGATCGTTGCCGTGGGTGTCGAGCCAGGTCTTGGCGCGATCCACCGACGAGCAGATCCGGCCCACGGTCTTCCAGAACCGCAGCGAGTGATTCATCTCGACCAAGTGCGAGACTTCATGCGCTGCGAGATAGTCGAGCACGTAGGGCGGCGCGAGGATCAGGCGCCAGGAGAACGACAGCGATCCGTGCGAGGTGCAGGAACCCCAGCGGCTCGATTGATCGCGGATCGAGACGCGGCGCACGCGCACGCCGAGTTCCGCCGCATAGGCCAAGGACGCCTTGTGCAAATCCTTGCGTGCTTCGCGCTTGAGGAAGTCGTGCACGCGGCGGTCCATGTGCTCCGGCTCGCCGGCCACGCACAAAATCCTTTCGCCGCTGTCACGAATCTCGGTCCACACCGTGCCGCGCTCGCCGGCGCGATGCACGAGCCGATGCGGCACGCCGCGCAGCGGCACCACTGTGCCGGGTTGGAACGGCGCCGCCTTCGGCAGGCGACCAAGACGCGCGGCGATCCAGCCGCCATGAAGCTGCGCGAAGTCGCGCGCATCGGCGATGGTGCCGCGCGGCGGCATCGTGAGGATCGCTTCGCGGTCAGTTGGATGAATGCGAAGCGTGTAGCGACGCGCGCGCCTATGCCGCCGTAGCCTGATCGCGAAATATTGGGAGCCGTGCTTGATGAGAAGAGTCGAGGGTTCGGCGGGCCGCCGATAGAGGAGCGCGCGAGTGGCCATTTCTGAGAGTCCGGGGAGGAGAAGTTCGCCCGGATTCTGCCATATCCGCCGCCAGGGAAATCGCTCGGCGCAAAAACAAATCATTTGCCCAATATACAGAGGCTGCCCGCGATTTGACCCCTACATAGTGGGGTCGGAACCCGAAAAATTTGGACCGACCCGGCCCGAAATCACCCTCTAAGGAACGAGTCAAAACTCATTCCTTGAACGATCGCCGAATCCGGATTCTTTTAATCAATTCAGCGACTTATAAACCCACCCAAATCGGGCTCGATCACACCGCTATTCAGCGGCCGCGACCAGGGAAAGCCGTGTATTGGCCGACGAAACCATGAAATCGGAGATGCGCGGCACGATTTCAGCACGGAAACGCGAGCCGTTGAACACACCATAGTGTCCGACGCCCTTCTGCACGTAGTGCACACGGCGATGATCGGGAATCGACGTGCACAAAGCATGCGTCGCTTCGGTCTGGCCAAGGCCGGAGATGTCGTCCTTCTCGCCTTCCACCGTCATCAACGCAACGCGCCTGATCTTGGAGGGAACGACCAGTTCGCCACGATGAGTCATCTCGCCCTTCGGCAGCGCGTGCTTGACGAAGACGAGGTCGACGGTCTGCAGATAATACTCGGCGGTCAGATCCATTACCGCGAGATATTCGTCATAGAATTCGCGGTGCTTGTCGACGAGATCGCCGTCGCCCTTCACCAGATTGGCGAACAGCGCCTTGTGCGCATCCATGTGGCGGTCGAGATTCATGCTGATGAAGCCGTTGAGCTGCAGGAATCCCGGATAGACGTCGCGCATCATGCCAGGATGCGGGAACGGCACCTTGGTGATGACGTTGTTGCGGAACCATTCGATGCCGCGTTCGGCGGCGAGGTTGTTGACCGCGGTCGGATTGCGGCGGGTGTCGATCGGACCGCCCATCAGCGTCATCGACAGCGGCACGAAGGGATCGCGCCGCGCTTCCATGAGGGAGACCGCGACCACCACGGGCACCGAGGGCTGGCAGACCGCGATGACATGCATGTTGCCGCCAAGCGCATGCAGCATCTCGATGAGGTAATCGACATAGTCATCGAGATCGAAGCGGCCTTCGGACAGCGGCACCATGCGCGCATCGGCCCAATCGGTGATGTAGACCTCGTGGGTCGGCAGGAAGGCTTCGACCGTGCCACGCAGCAGCGTCGCGTAATGGCCGGACATCGGCGCCACGATCAGCACGCGCGGCTGGGGGCTGCGCAGCGGCCGGGTCAGCTTGCGATCGAAATAGAGCAGCCGGCAGAACGGCTTTTCCCAGACCGTGCGGACTTCAACCGCCGTACGCACGCCATTGACCTCGGTCTCGTCGAGGCCCCATTCCGGCTTGCCGTAGCGGCGGGTGGTGCGCTCGAACAACTCGCAGGCCGCGGCGACGGATTTGCCGACTTCGGTATGCGTCCACGGATTGAGCGGATTCTGAAACAGGATCTTGGTGGCGTCGGTCACCGCGCGCGCCGGGTTCAGCGACGAATGCGCCATCTCGTACATCCAGTACAGTGGCGTCGTGACCGCCGGACTGCCTTCGGCCGCCAGCGGCGGGGCGCCGCCAAATTCACCAATCGGCATTTGCTTCAAAATCCTTGTTTGCGACGCAGCATACTGTCGAATGCGTAATAAAGCGTCAATGCATCTGTCACTACATCTACGGCCGAAAAAGCCCTAAACAACCGGGAATCCACGGGAAAGTGAAGGTTACTCGCCTCCGCTGAGCAGCGAGCCGTTGCGCTTGGCGCTGCGCAAAAGGGCAAGAAAGATCGCAAATGACGCGACAAGCAGCACCGCGTTGATGACGAGGGCGTCGACCATCAGCTCAGTGCGGAAGACGTGGTCGATCAGGAGCGCCCGCATGCCCTCGAACACATAGGTCGGCGGCAACATCCAGGCGACGACCTGCAGCCAGGGCGGCAATACGCTGACGGGATAATAGATGCAGGCGAGCGGCATCAGCGCGAACATCAGCGTCCAGACGATGCTCTCCGCGCCGAGCCCGTTCCGCAGCACGAGGCCGGAGGCGAAAATGCCGACCGACCAGCTCGTGAAGATCAGGTTGCAGAAGAAGGCGATCAGCGGCAGGCCGATGGCGTAGAAGTTGAAGCCGAAGAAGAACAGCGCCAGCAGCGTCATCGGAACGACGCCGATCGCGAGGCGGATCAGGCTCATGATCATCAGCGAGATCAGGAACTCGATCGGCTTCAGCGGGCTCATCATGAGGTTGCCGAGATTGCGCGCCCACATCTCTTCCAGGAATGAGATCGAAAAGCCGAGCTGACCGCGGAACAGGATGTCCCACAGGATGACGGCGCCGATCAGGGTGCCGCCGGCCTGCGCGAAGAAGCCCGAGGTCTGCGAAATGTAGTTCTGCAGGAAACCCCAGGTGATGATCTGCAGCGCCGGCCAGTAGACCAGTTCCAATAGTCGTGGCCAGGACGACAGCAAGAGATACCAATAGCGCAGCACCATCGCGTTGATGCGGTTGAGCGACAGCCCGCGATGGACGGCAATCTGGCTCATGTCGCGCTCTCCCGGGTGCGGCCGCGGGCGACGTCCAGGAACACCTCTTCCAGCGTGTCGCGGTTGTAGCGGGCCATGATCCGGTCGGGACTGTCGTCATCCTCGATCTTGCCGCGCTTCATGATGATGACGCGGTCGCACAGCCGCTCCACCTCCAGCATGTTGTGCGAAGCGAGCAGGATCGTCGCGTTATGGCTCTTGCGGTAGTTCTCCAGGTGCTGCCGCACCCAATCGGCGGTGTCAGGGTCGAGCGAAGCGGTCGGCTCGTCCAGGAGCAACAGGTCAGGTTCGTTGATCAGTGCCTTGGCGAGCGCCACGCGCGTCTTCTGGCCGGCGGAAAGCTTGCCGTTGGCGCGGTCGATGAAGTCGCGCAGATCGAGGTCGGAGGCGAGCCGATCGATCCGCTCTGCGAGATTCCGCACGGCATAGAGCCGGCCGAAGATCGTGAGGTTCTGGCGCACGGTGAGCCGCATTGGCATGTCGACATAGGGGCTCTCGAAATTCATCCGCCCGAGCACCTCGGCGCTCTGTTCGGGCATCGGAAAGCCCAGCACATGGATGCGGCCGGAGGTCGGCAGCACCAGGCCCATGATCATGGCGATCGTCGTGGTCTTGCCGGCGCCGTTGCCGCCGAGCAGCCCGGTGATGCTGCCGCGCGCGATCCGAAACGAGACATCGTCGACCGCGCGGGTGGCCTTGTAGACCTTCACCAGATGCGCGACATCGATCGCGGCCGAAGCTGCGGGATCGGAAGCTGGCGGCTTACGCGAGATTGTATCTTCGATCTTCATGCAACCCGTTTCATTGAGGCATCAGGTCCCCGAGCGCAAGGAGCTCGTCATGCCCGGGCTTGTCCCGGGCATCCACGTCTTACTCTTTCCTGCGACAAGAACGTGGATGGCCGGGACAAGCCCGGCCATGACGGGCGCCGCCACAGCCGGATCACGCGCGTTTGTGATCGAGCTGTCGTGTAGCTAAAGTGAGGATATGACCGACGTAGCCGCCTCAGATTTCCGCCAACCACGCCGCCATGTCCGTCTGGATACGATTCTGCGGCTCCGTTGGCTGGCCGCGCTTGGCCAGCTCGCCGCAATCTTCATCGTCGCCCAGGGCCTGGAATTCGACGTTCCCGTCATCCCCTGCATCGCCATCATCGCGCTGTCGGCGCTGCTCAATCTCGCCCTGCAGATCGCGTTCAACCCGATGCAACGGCTGGAGCCGATCTATGCCGCAGCACTGCTCGCGCTCAATATCGTCGAGCTTGCCGGCCTGTTGTTCCTGACCGGCGGCCTGCAGAATCCGTTCTCGTTCCTGTTCCTGGCGCCGGTCCTGATTTCCGCCACCGCGCTGCCGGTCCGGCTGACGATCGCGCTTGGCTGCCTCGCGGTCGCCTGCGCGTCGGCGCTGGTGTTCTTCCACTTTCCGTTGCCCTGGGACCCCGACGATCCGCTGGTGCTGCAGCCGATCTACCTGTTCGGCGTCTGGCTCTCGATCCTGCTCGCGATCGGTGTCACCAGCCTCTACGCATTCCAGGTCACCGAGGACACGCGAAAGCTTTCGGATGCGCTGGCCGCGACCGAGCTGGTGCTGGCGCGCGAGCAGCATCTGACCCAGCTCGATGGCCTTGCCGCCGCGGCCGCGCACGAGCTTGGCACGCCACTCTCGACCATCTTTCTGATCTCGCGCGAGCTGGAACGTACGGTGCAGGACGGCCCGCTCGCTGCCGATCTGAAGACGCTGCGCGAGCAGGCGCAGCGCTGCCGCGACATCCTGAGCAAGATCACCCAGCTCTCCTCCACCGGAGCGCCGTTCGACCGCATGAAACTGTCGACGCTGATCGAGGAGGCGGTTGCGCCGCACCGCGATTTCGGCGTTGCAATCAAGGTGCGGCTTGCTGTCGCAGTCACCACGGAACCGGTCGGCGCCCGCAATCCCGCGATCCTCTATGGCGTCGGCAACATCCTGGAAAATGCGGTGGATTTCGCCAACCAGACCGTCGAGGTGAATGCCTGGTGGAATGCCGAGACCGTCGAAATCGTCATTTCCGATGACGGCCCCGGCATCGCTCCTGACATGCTGAACCGGATCGGCGAGCCTTATTTGTCGCGGCGCCGCAGCGCGGATGAGGCGCAAAACGGCCGCGCGGGGCTTGGTCTTGGCATTTTCATCGCGCGGACCCTGCTGGAGCGCACCGGCGCCAAGGTCACTTTCACCAATCGCGTGTTTCCCGATCACGGCGCCGTGGTGCAGATCGTCTGGCCGCGCGACGTGTTCGAGACGAGCGAAGCTGCCGACGAAATGATGGGCTGAACACAATTCGACAATTTGACGCATTAACCGACCGGTTTTGGGTGGCCTTGGCATCGCCGCAGTCACACGCCATATCTTTGATGTTGGAGAAGGGATAGCAGAACCGTGAACGCCATCGCCGAACTGAACGATCAAGCCGACCGCTCATTGCTCATCGTCGAGGACGACAAGCCGTTCCTGGAGCGCCTGTCGCGCGCCATGGAGACCCGCGGCTTCACCGTGACATCCTGCGATACTGTGTCCGATGGTCTGGCGCAGATCGGAAAGGCCGCGCCTGCGTTTGCGGTGGTCGATCTGCGGTTGGGCGACGGCAACGGCCTCGACGTCGTCTCCGCATTGAAGCGCAAGCGCCCCGATGCGCGCGCGATCGTGCTCACCGGCTACGGCAATATCGCCACCGCCGTGACCGCGGTGAAGATGGGCGCGATCGACTATCTCTCGAAACCCGCGGACGCCGACGATGTCGTCGCAGCATTGCTCGCGAGCGGCACCGAAAAATCCGAACCACCGGCCAACCCGATGTCGGCCGACCGCGTGCGTTGGGAGCACATCCAGCGCATCTACGAGATGTGCAACCGCAACGTCTCGGAAACCGCGCGCCGGCTCAACATGCACCGCCGAACGCTGCAGCGAATCCTGGCAAAGCGCGCGCCGCGGTAATTTGTAACTAATTCGTAGGGTGGGCAAAGCCAACGGGGCGCGCGTTCGCGCGACCCGTTGGCTTTGCCCACCCTACGCCACCACATCAAAACTCAGCATGCCCCTGCGGGTCGAGCAGGCGGTTGAAGCGCTGCGCGGCGGCCATCGCGAAGCGCAGCGTCATCAGCTTGCGGGTCGGCGCCGGCAGGCGATGCTCCGGCGCCTCGCAATGCAGGTGCGCGCCATAGGCGTCGGCGATGATCAGGCCGGTGTCGGCGGGAAAGATCTCGCACGGCAGATCCTGCGTGAAGGCAAAGAACAGCCGGTCGCAATGGAGGCGATAGTCCTGCCATTTCTGGTCGGCGCGCAAATCCTCTAGCGATGACTTGATCTCGACGATCCAGATCTCGCCGCGCTCGTTCAGCGCCACCAGATCGGCAGCGGCAATTCGCTGATGCAGGAGAACCCGAGCGAGCGCAACAGCCGCGCCGTCCCGCGCGCGATCGCAAGCGCCGTCTCCGACTGGCGACGGTCCGGCGGCGGAACAAGGGCGATGTTGCGAGCGGACGATTCCATTCCAATAACCTACCCGATTCCGTTAGGCCGCCCAACATGGGCGCGGCCTGGAACCCAAGCCTGCCTCTCCGCTTAACAGACGGCCGCTGAATCACCCGGGCGGACCGGCGAGGAAAGCCCTGTGATCGACGATCTCTGGTACAAGAACGGCGTCATCTATTGTCTTTCCGTCGGCACCTACATGGATGCCAATAGCGACGGCGTTGGCGACTTCAAGGGGCTGTTGCGGCGGCTGGATTATCTGCACGGCCTCGGCGTCACCGCGATCTGGCTGATGCCGTTCCAGCCCTCGCCGGGCCGCGACGACGGCTACGACATATCAGATTATTACGGCGTCGATCCGCGCTATGGCACGCTCGGAGACTTCGTCGAATTCACCCACGGCTGCAAGCAGCGTGGCATCCGTGTCATCATCGACCTTGTCGTGAACCACACCTCCGATCAGCATCCCTGGTTTCGCGAGGCGCGCAAGAGCAACGATTCCCGCTATCGGGACTGGTATGTCTGGTCCGACAAGAAGCCGGCGCGTGCCGATACCGGCATGGTGTTTCCCGGCGTGCAGAAGTCGACCTGGAGCAGGGACAAGGAATCCGGCGCCTGGTACTTTCATCGCTTCTACGATTTCCAGCCGGACCTCAACACATCGAATCTGCATGTGCAGGCGGAAATCCTCAAGATCATGGGGTTCTGGATCCAGCTTGGCGTCTCCGGCTTCCGCATGGATGCAGTGCCGTTCGTGATCGCGACCAAGGGACCAAAGGTCAAGAAGCCGGTCGAGCAATACGACATGCTGCGCGCCTTCCGGGAATTCCTGCAATGGCGCGAGGGCGACGCGATCATTCTGGCCGAAGCCAATGTGCTGCCGAAAACCGACATGGAATATTTCGGAAGCGATGGCGACCGGATGCACATGATGTTCAATTTCCAGGTCAACCAGCATCTGTTCTATGCGCTCGCCTCCGCCGACTCGCGCCCGCTTGCAAGAGCGCTCGAGGCGACAAAGCCGCGTCCGGCGACGGCCCAGTGGGGCCTGTTCCTGCGCAACCCATGACGAACTCGATCTCGGCCGCCTGACCGACGCACAGCGCAAGATTGTGTTCAGGGCATTCGGCCCCGACAAGCAGATGCAGCTCTACGATCGCGGCATCCGCCGCCGCCTCGCGCCGATGCTGGGGGGCGACCGGCGCCGGCTTGAGCTTGCGTACAGCTTGATGTGTACGCTGCCGGGCACCCCGGTCTTCCGCTATGGCGACGAGATCGCGATGGGCGACAATCTCGATCTGCCCGAGCGCGGTTGTGCACGCACGCCGATGCAATGGTCGACGGAGCCACATGCCGGATTCACGAAGGGCGACAGGCCGGTCGTGCCCGTCATCGATACCGGCCCTTACGGTTATGAGCACGTCAACGTCGCCAAGCAGCGCCGCGATCCGAATTCAATGCTGAACTGGACCGAACGCATCATCCGCATGCGCAAGGAAGTCCCGGAGGTCGGCTGGGGCGATTTCAGCATCATCGACACGCGCGATCCTGCCATATTCGTGATCCGCTATGACTGGCGCAACAATTCGGTGCTGTTCGTCCATAACCTCGATGACAAGCCGCGCGAGGTGGCGTTTTCGGCCGGGCTTCCCGGTGACACCGGCAAGCTGCTGATCAGTCTTCTCACCGAGGACCACAGCCGCGCCAATGGACGCGGCCAACACCGGCTATTGCTCGAAGCCTATGGCTACCGCTGGTACAGGATGGGCGGGCTCGATTACCTGTTGAAACGCAGCGATATCGATCAGGCCGACAACGGCGGTCACCCGGCCTGACCGACGTCGGATCACTCGCTGCGGTTCACCTCTCCCCGGTCGAGATCGAGAGCATCATGATTTCGATGCCCCGGCGGCGCGATGATGACGCCTTCATTGCCGCGCAGCTCGAGCACGCTTTCGATCGCCTCGCCCTTGCGGTCGAGGAAGGTCGACAGCAGGATTTCGCTGTTGAAGGCGATCGCGCTCGAGGTGACCGCGGCCGGATCGCCCCCTAAGTTCAGCGCCACGATCAGCGCGCCCTCCTCGCCACGCCGGCGATAGAGCAGGATGTCGCCTTGCGCGGCGACCCGTTCATAGCTGCCGGTCACGAGCTGCGGCCATTGCCGCCGGAGCGCGATCAGCGCCTTGTACAGATTGAGGATCGAGGTCTTGTCGGCGCCGAGACTGGCGACGTTTTCGCTCAATGCATCATGGGCGAGCGGCAGCCAGGGCTTTGCGGTCGAGAAGCCGGCATTGGGGTCAGCATCCCATTGCATCGGCGTGCGGCAGCCGTCGCGGCCGACGCCGATACCCGGCACATTCCTCTCGAAGGGATCGCGCACTTCACTGGGCGCGATCGGAACCTGGCGCATGCCGATCTCGTCGCCGTAGTAGAGCGTCGGCGTGCCGCGCAGCGTCAGCAGCAGCATGGCGGCGACGCGCGCCTGTTCCGGCCCGACCCGGCTCGCGACCCGCGGCCGGTCGTGATTGCCGAGCACCCAGTTCGGCCATGCGCCCGGCGGCAGCGCCTTCTCATAATCCTCGATGATCCGCTCGATCGAGCGCGCACTCCACAAGGTCGACAGCAGCGCGAAGTTGAACGGCATCTGCGCGCCGGTGAGATCGTTGCCGTAATAAGCGACGAGGCGATGCAGCGGCAGATAGATCTCGCCGATCAGCACGCGGTCATCGAACTCGTCGGTGACGCGCCGCATCTCGGCGATCACCTCGTGCACCTCCGCCTGGTCGGTGGAATATTGCGTCAGGATCTTCTCATGCGGCGGCCGGCCCTCGTGATAATGCGGGTTGGGCGGGTTGTCGCGAAACTTGGCGTCCTTGATCAGATGCCAGATGACGTCGACGCGGAAGCCGTCGACGCCCTTGCCGAGCCAGAACCGCATGACGTCATAGATCGCCGCCCGGACCTCCGGATTGCGCCAGTTCAGGTCAGGCTGCTGCGCCAGGAAGGCGTGGTAGTAATATTGCCCGCTCTCGCTGTCATATTCCCAGGCGCTGCCGCCGAATTCCGACAGCCAATTGTTCGGCGGTCCGCCGCCCGGCTTCGGATCGCGCCAGATGTACCAGTTGCGCTTGGGGTTATCGCGCGAGCTTCGCGATTCGATGAACCAGCGGTGCTGGTCCGAGGTGTGATTCGGCACGAGATCGAGAATCAGCTTGAGCCCCGCGTCGTGGGCTGCCGCGACCAACGTGTCGAAATCCTCCATCGTGCCGAACTGCGGATCGATGCCGGTATAGTCGGAAATATCGTAGCCGAAATCGGCCATCGGCGACGGATAGATCGGCGACAGCCAGAACGCGTCGACGCCAAGTTCTCTGAGATACGGCAGCCGCCGCAAAATTCCCTTGAGGTCCCCGACCCCGTCGCCGTTGGAATCCTGAAACGAGCGCGGATACACCTGATAGAAGACGCCGCGCCGCCACCAATCTTTTTCAATATCGCCCAAATCACTCATATCGCCACGTCACCCTTCAATTCAGGCTTGAACGTGGCAACATGCTACCGTGTGGCGAGTTCACACGAGATTTCGTTGATCACAGACCGAGCCGCGAGCTCCGCTTCACCTCGCCCCGCCTGTGGGGAGAGGTCGGATCGCATCGCAGATGCGATCCGGGTGAGGGGGAGCCTCCGCGAGTCCTCCTGTCACCGTATTCGCGGAGAGAGCCCCTTGTATCTGCACGGGCATGATTTGTGCGATGGAAGCGATTTAGCGTCTTGGCCGGTGGCCACCGGCCAAGACG